>JBJTCK010000019.1:0-3017 GCA_046091825.1 Actinomycetota bacterium
CTGGTTCTGGAGCTTGCGCATCTCGGGCTGCAGTTGCTGCATCTCGAGCATGCCCTTGGTGCTCTTCAGGGTGAGGGGCGTGATGAGCAGCATCACTGCCACGGCGACGAGGCCGAGCGCGATCGCGTAGTTGTGGGTCCAGCTGTAGAAGGTGTCGACAAGCCAGGCAAACGGTGTGAACACGGGGGTTCCTTTCTAGCGACCGGGTCGGGGGTCGGGGACGGGATCGACCCCGGAGGGGCCAAAGGGTCGGCACCGCAGGAGACGGCGCAGGGTCAGCCACGCACCGCGGGCGGCGCCGTGGGTCTCGATGGCCTCGTAGCCGTAGTGCGAGCAGGTGGGCCAGAACCGGCAGGGGGAGGGGCGTCCCTCGCGGGCGGTCTGGTAGAAGCGGATGGCGGCCAGCATCACGCGCTGTGCCGGGGTGTGGGCCGCCGGCGGGGCAAGGTCAGAGCACATCACTTGACCCTTGCCGAGGAGGTCTTGGCCAGGAGTACGTCAAGGTCCCGACCCAAGCGGTCGAATGACGCCGCGGCAGCCCGAGGGCTGGCACCGAACACGTACACCCCATGCTGCATCAGGGTTTCCCGCGCTTTCACAAGTTCACGAAGTTGCCTGCGCAGCCGGTTGCGGCTGACGGCAGAGCCGTAGGACCGACCGAGGGCATAGCCAACAAGTGGCTGGGGGAGAGTGGAATCGAGGACCATGGTGCAGGACAGGACACCAGAGCGCAGGTGCACGCCCTCAGCGCGGACGCGGGAGAAGACGGAACGGCTCTGGATGCGGCCGATCAAGCGCTGAGGCGGTAGCGGCCCTTGGCCCGGCGGGACTTCAGGACGGCACGGCCGGCGCGGGAGCTCATGCGGGCACGAAAACCGTGCTTGCGGGCCTTGCGTCGATTGTTGGGCTGGAAGGTGCGCTTCATCGCGCCTCCTTGGTGAGGGCTCCGGGTGGGAGAGGACTGTCTTGAGTGTGAGCCTGCTGCTCGCCATGCGCGCGCATCAGACGGACTCCCAAGGCTAGGCCACGGGACCTTCCTCCACCACCCTCCAAGCCCGAAAGTTGGTGCCTGGTGGCTCTCGCCAGAATCGCTGATTTCTCGTCCCCTCACGGCTTTTTGGACATATCCACAACCCTGCTACGGTCACCCATCCCAGCAAAACCCGCTGGGGCACCGTCCACAGCCTGTGGATAGTGCTGGGGACACGAGGGAGGCGGAGTCCAGTGAGCAACTACGAAGCAGTCTGGAATGCGACGGCGCAGCTACTGAAGGCACAGGTGTCAGAGGGAGTCTGGTACTCGACTTTCAACGACGTGGTCGCCCTTGCCAGCGAGGACGACGAGCTGGTCCTCAGCGTCCCGAACGCCCATGTGCGCGACCGCATCACCACCACCTTCCGCCCGCTGGTGATCGATGCCCTCGACGAGATCGGCGAGAGCGAGCGGCAGCTGGTCATCGAGGTGTCCGAACTGGCCCCAGAGACGGCTACGGACCTCTCTGATGCTGCCCCCAGCGAGGCGCCCGCCGTCAGAGAAATCCCCAGCAACAGCAAGGGTTCTGCGGTGGGTCTGAACCCCCGCTACACCTTCGACAACTTCGTGAAGGGCGCCTCCAACCAGTTCGCCCTGGCCGCCGCACTGCGCGTTGCAGAGACCCCCGGGCGCTCCTACAACCCGCTCTTCATCTACGGCTCCGCCGGTCTCGGCAAGACGCACCTCCTGCAGGCGATCGGTTGGTACGTGCACGCGCACTACGCGCACTACGAGGTCCGCTACGTCTCCACCGAGACGTTCCTGAACGAGTACGTCGACGCGATCCGCACCAACACGACCGCGGCCTTCAAGCGGCGCTACCGGGACGTGGACGTGCTCCTCATCGACGACATCCAGTTCATCGAGGGCAAGGAAGGCCTCCAGGAGGAGTTTTTCCACACCTTCAACAGCCTCCACGGGGCGAACAAGCAGATCGTCATCTCCTCGGACCGCACTCCGGACGCCATCCCAACCCTGGAGGACCGCCTCCGCGGCAGGTTCCGCTGGGGCCTGATCACGGACATCCAGCCGCCCGACGTGGAGACCCGCCTGGCAATTCTTCGCAACAAGGCCGAGCGGGACAACACCCCCCTTCCCGCCGACGTGCTGGAGTTCATCGCCTCGAACATCACCTCGAACATCCGCGAGCTGGAGGGAGCCCTCATCCGGGTTGCCGCCTACGCCAACCTGACGAGGGAGACCCCCACGGTGGAGATGGCAGAGGCCCAGCTGGCTGACCTGCTGTCCGGGCCGGCCAAGAGCCGCACCGACGAGGAACTCCTGACGGAGATGGCCGGGTACCTGGGCTTCTCCGTGGAGGCCCTCAAGGGCAAGAGCCGCCAGCGCCCCCTGGTGGCTGCCCGCCAGATCGCCATGTACGTCTTCCGGGACATCACCGACCTGAGCTACCCCGCGATTGCACGGCTCTTCGGCGGCCGTGACCACACCACGGTCATCCACGCCGTGGACAAGACCCAGCGGATGATGCGCGAGCACAAGGCCACGTTCGACCAGGTCACCGACATCATCACCCGGATCAAGAACTCCTGAGCCGGCTGTGGACGTCATGGGGACTCAGGTGTGCGCGGACGGTGGACACAGGTGGACAAACCTGCCCCTGTCCACACGCGCCGGAATCCCACTCCTGCAATCTGTGGGAATGGTGCCCCGGCCGCACACACGTCCGTTCCAGCACCGAACTGGCCCGCAGGCACCTTCTCCACAATCCACAGCACCTATTACCACCATTGTCTTGATTGACACACCTCTCAGCTGTGGTGGTCGCCACGAAATACACTCGCCCGAGATCGACGCAAACGCGTCAGCTCGCCGCACACCCCAGAGAGCATCATGAAATTCAGAAGTGAACAGGGCATCTTCGCCGAGGCACTCGGGGCCCTCGCCCGTATCGCCAGCACCCGCAACGCGGGCACCCCGGCCCTTGCCGGCGTGAAGATGAACCTCACCGGCGACATGCTCGTGCT
>JBJTCK010000020.1:0-3455 GCA_046091825.1 Actinomycetota bacterium
GGGCTTGGCGATGTGCGCGGGCACGGGGCGCATGGGGCTGATGACGCCGGGCTGGATGCGGCCCTCGGTGCCCTTGTGGCAGCGCTTGTACTTGCGGCCGGACCCGCACCAGCACGGCTCGTTGGCCGTGGGGAGGACTGCGGGTGGCTGGTTCACGGGTCAAAGGCTAGGGGTAAGCCAGGTGACCCCACGTCGGTACTCGGGCTCGGTTCCGCGACGCTGGCTGTGGCGTCAATGCCCGTGCAGGGGACACACCAGGTCCCGGTGCCGGATGTGGTCGCGCCGGTTGTCGCGTGGGGTGTGCTCCAGCGCATTCGCAGGGCTCGGTGGGCCCAGGCCCAGTCTTGTCTTGATGCGGGCCGGCCAAGGAGACTCTCGCCAGGAGAGATGGAGACCCTGTCCGCAGTGGCCCGGGTGGCACGACCGCCGCGGGCAGTTCGTGCACATGAAGTAGATGAACGACCGCTGCCGGCAGAGGTCATTGCTCTCGAACTGGCCGTGCAGGAGAGGGAGGACCCGGCAGAGTTTCCGCCCCCTCCTGACTGGGCTGTGGTCGTGCGGCTGATGGGAGAGCCGTGTGCCGAGAGCAGGGAGGGTGTACGAGCAGTATTCGCCAAGAAGAGGTCGCTCGAGCTCCTGTGCTGGATGGTCCTCAACAGGGACAGATCAACGCGCTCGGCAGCGCGGACGGCAATGTGGGATCTCGATGTTGCTGACTCCACCTTCTCGACAGTCGTCTCCGAGATGCGTCGGTCTCTCGGCCGGGTCACCCCGGCACTGAGTGCGGCAGACGCGTCCCCCCTGACCTACGGAGATACACTTCCACTCTCCGACCAGGTAGTGACCGACGTCGAATTGCTGGAGCAGGCCGTCGCGGCTGCCCGTGGGGATTCCTCCGCGATCGACCAGGTTGTGAGTGCCTTGTCCTTGGTGAGAGACGTGCCCTTTGCGGGGACTGCCTACCAGTGGGCCGATCTCGACGGTTCGACCACGCGGATCATCATCTCGGTGATGCGGGCTGTTGACTTCGTTCTCGAGGAGGGCAGGTACATGAGCCGGCCCGACCTGGTCCTGGCAGGCACCAGGGCCGGATTGCGAGTCATGCCCGGGGACGAGCGCCTGCTTGCCCTGCAGGAGTCCCTCGCAGCCACATTGTGGACATGAGACCACCAGAACAGAAGGAAGTGACCTGTCATACTCCGGGCATGGCACGAACAATCTCGGTGAGACTGGATGACGAGGCACACAGGGCACTGATGACAATCCAGAACACGGGACTGACGTCGTCTGCCGCCATAAGGACCGCTCTGGTTCGTGAAGCAGGCAGATTGAGAAGTCCGGAAGTCCAGCGTGAAGAGTTCCTGACTTCGCAGGCTGATTCTGAGGAACAGCGCATTCTTCGGGAATCTCTCGACTTCCTGGAGTCCATCGATGGTCCGTGGTGATGTCCACGAATACCAGGCTCTGGATCCATCCGGTCGTGAACAGAGTGGAAGGAGATTCTGCGTGATCGTTCAGGCACCTCATCTCCTGCCGTCGAGCACGGTGCTTGTAGCTCCCACATCAAGCAGTGCCAGGGAATTGACCTACCGTCCTCGTGTGAGATTCCTGAATAGGAGCACGACAGTGCTGATTGAACAAATCAGGGCAACTGACTCATCGCGATTGGGCAGGAGGGTCGGGAGGCTGTCGGTGGACGAATTGTGGAGCATCAATGACGCGATCAAGGATGTGTTCGGGTTGATGTGAATCCGGAGCAGATACTCTTTCCTCCATGTTCGGACGCAAGAACCCCGTGATGATCACTGCGGAAGAGGCCCTGCCCGGCCGCACCGACCAGACCATGCCTGTGCCGTCGGAGCATTTCGAGTTGGGCACGCCGCTCGTGGGCCCGTGGCCCGCGGGGCACGAGACCATCGTGGTCGGCATGGGGTGCTTCTGGGGAGCCGAGCGTAAGTTCTGGCAGGCACCTGGCGTCCACTCCACGAACGTGGGCTACGCGGGCGGCTTCACCCCGAACCCGGCTTACGAAGAGGTGTGCAGCGGTCTCACCGGCCACACCGAGGTGGTCATGGTTGTGTGGGACACCGCGCGTACCAGCCTGGAAGAGATGCTGCGCATCTTCTGGGAGAACCACGACCCCACCCAGGGCATGCGCCAGGGCAACGACATTGGCACGCAGTACCGCAGCGCCATCTACTGGGCGGACGAGGCGCAGCGGGTGGCTGCCGAGACATCGCGGGACCGCTTCCAGGAGAAGCTGACCGCCGCGGGGTACGGGTCGATCACCACGGAGATCGCGGTGCTCGGCAACTATTTCTATGCCGAGCCGTACCATCAGCAGTACCTCGGTAAGGTGCCGAACGGATACTGCGGCCTGGGCGGAACCGGCGTGTCCTGCCCTGCCGGCCTGCTGTCATAATTCTCCCCGTGGCGGGTCGACCCGCCCGAAAGGGGAGAACATGGCAAGCACCAAGGATGCAGTGACGGACTTTCTCCAGTTGGGAGCCAAGTACGAGCTCATTCTCGCCGGTCTGTACGACGATCTAAATCGACAACGACCAAAGTTGGACGAGGCGTTGCGGCGGTACGACGAAACTGTCGGCACAGTAAGGCAGGCGACTGAGCTGCTCGAATCAGCGCGAGATCAGCTGACAGAGAATGCACAATCAGTGCGACAAGTGCGAGACGGCCTCGAGCAAATGAGGTCAAGTTTCAGGAAGTCCCAGGAGGAGCTTCTTCGTGTGTCCTTGCGAGTTCGTCGACTTGTCTTCGCACAATTGGTTCTCAGCCTCAGCTTCATTGCCTTTCTGGTCGCAACGTTGACATTCTGAGGAACGAAAATGACGCGACTAGACGAGATGCTGGGACGCTATGCGGGGCGTGCCCCGGATGATGTTCGCAATGCAATCAATTCAGTCTCAGCGGTCTATGCAAGAAGAGCCAAGGGCGTCGGCTATGTGCCGCTAGTCGGTGCCGCCACTGCCTCCGGGCTCCTGGGCGTTCTTCTTCTCGCCCGTGACGAGTCAGGGGTGATTGATGAGTCGAAGCTCCCTGAGGAACTCGTTGAAGCATTCAAGTTGCAGTACCCGAACGTGTATGAGGCTGGTGGTCTCGGTTCCCTGACGCCTGAGTCTGCGGAGGGATACCTGAACGGGTGGAGTGGCAAATACACCGAGATCCTCGCTCGTGACAAGCTCAACTCGGGTGGCTCAATTGGTGGTGTGTCACTCAGCGCCGGCGAGACGGCCGTTCTCGCCACCGACCCCACGCAGGCACAGTGGGACATGATGATTGAGCCCTCTGGCCGGTTGCTGCAGATCAAGTCCACGGACAGCGTCGCCTACGTGAAGGAGACGATGGAGGACCTTGACGGGACCGGCATCGATGTGATTGCCACGGATCTTCCCGATTTTGACGTTGACTCATCAGTCGAGTTGATGGAACTGGCGATG
>JBJTCK010000021.1:0-29413 GCA_046091825.1 Actinomycetota bacterium
GCACTCAACTGCATCCGGGAATGGCGCGGTGACACCCACTTCGGCATCCTCGTGAACGACGACATCGGCATCGTGGAGGCCGGGCTGCTGCACGACGCGTGGATGGGCTACCCCGACCAGTGGATCCCCCGCAGCCGGGGCGCCGACGACGCAGAGATCGCGGCAGGTCTGGCGGGGCTATCCGCCCGGGGGTTCGTCACCGACGGCCGTGTCAACGAGGCGGGAGTCGCGTACCGCCAGCAGATCGAGGACCGAACGGACGCGCTGTGCGCACGTGCCTGGCAGCACCTCGGCGAGGAGAAGACGCTCCGGTTCCTCTCCGTCATCGAGCCCGTCGGCGACGCGTACGTGGCGCGGATCGATGCCACCGCGGGCGAGAACTGGATGCCCGCGGCACGCCCGCGCAGGCGCTGAGTCTCACCCGTCCCGCGCACCGGGGAATGACCCCGCGGGGGCATGTGTTGACCCCGTCATGCCCCGTTACGTCGTCACCGTCCCCTCCTCCTGGCCCGCCGAGCGCGCGTACGCGTACATGGCGGACATGACGAACTACGTGGAGTGGGACAGGGGCATCCTGCGCGTCACACAGACGAAGGGATCCGGCGGCGGCGAGGGTGCCGTGTACGAGGTGACCACCCGCGGCTTCGGGGGGCGCGACATGCTCCTCACGTACGAGACCACCGAGCACGACGGGTCCACGAACGTGCTGCTGGTGGGGAAGAACTCGCTGTTCACCTCCGTCGACCGCATCACCGTGGCTCCGACGCCGACCGGCTGCGACGTCACCTACGACGCGAAGCTCACGTTCAACGGAATCCTCGCCCCGCTGAACATCCCGCTCGGCCTCGTGTTCAACAAGGTCGGCGACGCGGCGGCCGGGGGCCTGCGCAGGAAACTCGCCTAGCGACGCGGGCGCGTCGTCACGGGCAGCCGAGCCCGTGCAGGTTCGCGCACTCGCGGCACAGCCACGCCCGCCCCTCCGAGGTGTTCCAGGCAGTGGCGAACGGGGACCCGCAGGACGCGCACTCGTGCGTCTCGTCGCGCCTCACCGGCGCGACCGTGAATCCGTCGTCCTCACCGTGCATGGGCGAGGAGAGTATCGGCCGCGGCCGCCAGCTCACCGGCATCCGCAGCGACAGCGGCCACGTACCTGTCGGGCCGCACGACGACGGCGTGCGACTCCCCGACCGCCTCCGGGGCGACCACGTTCACCGCGGACAGCGCCGCGAGCCCTGCCGGCATCTCCACCGGAGCAGAGGTGACGACGGCGAACGATGCGCCGTCGGTGCGCACCGCACGGGACACCTCCGGGTGGTACCAGAATTGGTGGCCGACGCGCGGGTTGTCGCCCGTGACCATGCCGGCCTCGATGTGCGGTGACGGCCGCGTGCCGCCGTACCCGCTCTGCACGTCGACTCCGTGGCTCACGCGCCCGGCCAGCTGGTCGATCAACCGGCCCATGTCCACTGCATGCTCGATCACGCTGCGCACGTGCGGCGCCCGCTCCGGTGTGTAAGTGCCGAGGATCCTGTCGTCCGCGAGCCCGCGCGTCACGTACGACATCTTCCAGGCCAGGTTCGCCGCGTCGCGCATGCCCGAGTTCAGCCCCTGACCCGCGAACGGCGGCGTCTGGTGGGCGGAGTCACCGGCGAGGAACACATTCCCCACCTGCATCTGTGCGGTCACCACCGCATGGAACCGGTACACCGCGGAGCGCACGAGCTCTGCATCACCCGGCCCCACCCACTCTGCGAGCAGGCCCCACAGTCCCTCGGGAGTGTTCAGCGCTGATGCGTCCTCGTCCGGCTGCACCTGGAACTCCCACCTGCGGTACGGGCCATGGCACTTCACGTACGTGCAGGGCCGCTCCGGACGGCAGTACTGCCGGACACCCAGCGGGAGCTCGACGGTGCTGCCCTCCCTCATCGCGATGTCGACCACCAGCCACTCCTGGTCGAAACGCAGGTCCTCGAGCACGAGGCCCAGATGGCGCCGTGTCCAGCTGGAGGCACCGTCACAGCCCACGACCCAGCGCGACTCCACCGTCTCGCCGGTGTCGAGCGTGGTGACGCACGAGTCGCCGCGGTCCACGAGGTCTGTCACCGTGTGCCCCCACAGCGCACGCGTTCCGCCCGACTCGCACCGTGCGCGCAGCATGGCGTCGAGCTCCGGCTGGAAGTGGCACACGACAGGCGGCACGCCCTGCAGCGCGACCGGGGGCAGGTCCGTGCCGATCACCACGCTGCCGTCCGGCCCGACGAAGTCGGCACGGGTCAGCGTGGTCGTGTTCGCGGCGAGCCAGTCACCCATGCCGTGGTCATGGAAGAGCCGCTGGATCTCGTCGTCCATCACTGCCGCACGGGGGAGCGTGTACGGAAGGAGGTCGCGCTCCACGACGGTGTTCGACACTCCCATGTCGTTCAGCAGCACGGCGAGGAGACACCCCACCGGGCCGCCGCCGATGATCACGACGTCATGCATTCCCCGCCGCCAGTCTCGCCCCCGCGAACGCGTTGCGCAGCCGCACTGCCTCGGCGCGGGCCTCGTGCTCGTGCCCGGGCTCCACGCCGGTGACGGCGAAGATAAACGGCTCCAGTGCCGCCCATCCCATCTCGATCGCCATGCCGATGCCGATCGCGGCCTGGAGGTGCGCATCCGGGCCGTCGAGCCCGCGCCGTCCGGCAAGGTCCTCCATCGCCCGGCGCGGCACGGAGACGCCCTCGGTGAGTTCCGTGGTGGCAAGGCCCAGCTCGCCGTCGAGCACGCAGCGCATGACCGCACGCAGGTAGGCCTGGTCCTGCAGCAACGCGAACGGTGCGGGCATCGGGTCCCCTCCCGCCATGCGCCGCGCGAACTCCGCGTGCTCGCTGACCAGGCGCACCATCGCAGCACGCAGGAGACCGTCCTTGCTGCCGAAGTAGTGGTGCACCAGGCCGTGGTTCACGCCGGCGCGGGCAGCCACCGCGCGCACCGTCGCGGCACGCGGGCCGACCTCGGAGAGCAGTTCCCCCGCGGCGCGCACCATCCTCTCCTCGGCGGCCGCCCGGCCGCGCTTCTGGTCCGCCATCTACTTGCCGGCCGTGGCGTAGTCCATGATCGAGGCGTCAGCCTCGCCGCCGCGCCACCTCGCGATCAATGCATCGAAATCCACGTTGATCCCGATCGGGTTGGCCGCGAACAGGGGCCCGTTCATGAACGCGTCCGCCTCCTCCATCGTCATGGAGTCGACCTGGGTCTCCACCTGGTTGCCCTCCGGGTCGCGGTAGTAGGCCGAGAGCGTGAAGCCGTGGTTGATCGTCCAGTACGGCGCGCACCCCTTGGCCTTCATCCGCTCGTACTGGGCGAAGAGGTCGTCGAGTGTTGCGTACGTGAAGGCGAAGTGCTCGATGCCGGCGGCCTTCGGGTTGGGCTCCTCCAGCCCGGGTATGGCGGCGATGGCGATGCGGTGGTGCTCGTCGTCGTACGAGAGGAACGAGATGAAGTCGTTGCCGTGCCGGACGTGCGCCCCGAGGAAGTCGCACCACCAGGCGACCATCTCGGGGTACTTCCTCGTCTTCAGCACGATGTGGGCGAATTTCGCTGGGCTGGCCATGTCAACCTCCGTGTTAGACACTTGACTAACAAAGACTATAGTCCTGCCCATGAGCTTCAGATTCGCCTGCAAGGACGGCCGTGCCCACCTGGTGGTCGGCCCGGACAACAACATCGTCGACCTGGAGAAGGCCAGCAACGGCCGTTTCACCTCCGAGCCCATTGATGCCTTCCGTCGCTGGGACGAAGTGCGCGCGTTCGCCCGGACCTGCACCGACCCGGGCGTGCCGTGCAGCCCCGATGACATGAACGCACCGTCCCCGTGGCCGTCACAGGTGTTCGGGATCGGGCTCAACTACCGCAAGCACGCCGAGGAGACCGGTGCGCCGATCCCCGACACCCCTCTCACCTTCACGAAGTTCCCCACCTCGATCGGCGGCCCGAATGCAGACGTGCGGATCGACGTGGACACGGCCGACTGGGAGGTCGAGCTGGTCGTCGTGATCTCGAAGGGCGGGCGCGGCATCAGCGAGGCCGATGCGTGGGACAACGTGGCGGGCGTGTGCGTCGGCCAGGACATCAGCGACCGTGCGCTACAGCGCGCCACCATGCCGCCCCAGTTCAACCTGGGCAAGAGCCGCGAGAACTACTCGCCGTTCGGCCCGTGGCTGGTGGATGCCCAGGAACTGGCGGACAGGGACCGGCTCGAGGTCGTGTGCACGCTCAACGGCGCCGAGGTGCAGCGCGAGACCACCGACGACCTCATCTTCAGCGTGCCGCAGATCATCTCGTACCTCTCGGGCATCGTGCAGCTACTGCCGGGCGACGTGATCTTCACCGGCACGCCCGGCGGTGTCGGAGCCGCGCGCAAGCCGCCCGTCTTCCTGAAGAAGGGTGACGTGCTCGAGTCCTGGCTGACCGGGATCTCGCACACGGTCAACCGCTGCGTCTGACGGCGGGGCGTCGCTCCCCGCGCCTCAGCGCACGAACGGGTCGGTGACCGACTGGACCCACTCCCACAGGTCCGCGCGCCGGTCGGGATTGTCGCTCGCCCTCGTGGACGGCGACTTGTGGATCGACCTGGTCTCGCGGTCGCACCAGAACGAACCCGACGGCGCGGGGATGCCCTCGACGCCGGCGAGCCACGCGATCGTGTCGGCGCCCTGGCGCGCCGTGCGCAGGATCGGCCGCGTCAGCACGCGGAACAACGGCAGCGACGACTTCACTCCTGGCGTGTCGGCCCATCCCGGGTGCATCGCCGCGAAGTGGACGGCAGGCTCGGCGGCGGCCCACATCTCGTTCAGGGTGACCTGGGCGCGCTTGGCGATCGCGTACTGCCGCGTGCCGTTCCAGTGCATCTCGTTCATCTCGAGCGTGCGGTCGCCGGCCACCCGCGGCAGGTCGGCCGCGTACATGCCGCCGGACGCCACCGTGACCACACGGCCGCCTGCGCGCGAGAGCGAGGGCAGCAGGAGCCTCGTCATCAGGTGGGGCCCGATCACGTGCGCGGCGACGGTCATCTCGATGCCCTGGGCCGACAGTTCCCTCCGCGGCAGCAGTGCCCCCGCGTTGTGCACGAGCACATCAACCTGGCCCATCAGCGGCACCGCGGCCGCGACAGCACCGAGATCGGACATGTCCGCCGTGACGACGTGAATCGACCCGGTCGACGACGCGGCGAGTTGCTCGGCGACCGCCTGTGTCCGTCCGGGGTCACGGCCGACCAGGACGAGGTCTGCACCCGTGGGTGCCAGCATGCGGACGGTCTCGAGCCCGAGTCCGGAGGTCGGGCCCGTCACGGCGATGCGCCTGCCGCGGAGGTCGAACGTCTCCGGGGCTGCGAACCCACGGGAGCGGCTGCGCCACTCGTAGCCGATGCGCGAGAAACCGCCCACCACCGTGGTGTCGAGGACGTCGCTGACGATGTTTGTCACATGGTCTGCAACACGATGGCGACGCAAACGATTCCGTGCCCCGTCCACGCGACCGTGCGCGGCCAGTTCGTCAGCACCAGCTCCCGCCCCACGGCGGCGTCGGGGCGTTCTGCCATGCGAGCGTGCCGCGGCACCGAGAGGAGCACGGTGCACAGCAGGGCGACCGCGACGCACACGCCGCCCGCCCATGCGAGCCGCCAGTCCACGCCGGCCGGGCGGTCGAACATGAGCCACAGAGTGGTGACTCCCTCCACCGCCATGGGCAGGCCGACGACACGCGCCGTGCGGGGCTGGTGCTCGAGCGCCGCCGTGCGGGCGGACTCCACGGGCACCACGGCGAGCAACGGGTAGTGCACCACCTGCACGAACCAGATCACGCCGGTCATCACCAGGGCAGATGCCGCGTTCACGGCGATGATCCAGTTCACGCGGCTCACCGTACCCTGTGTGCATGGCACGGACGGCCCGCACGAAGAACGGTCACGCACCGAGAACGTGCGCCGTGTGCGGGCTCGCATTCGAGTGGCGCCGAAAGTGGGCGCGCGACTGGGAGAACGTCAGGTACTGCAGCGAGAAGTGCCGCAGGTCCGCCGGCTGACTACAGGCCGTACTCGGAGAGGTGCACGATGCGGCCCTCGTCGATGGACCTGTGCGCCGCCGCGCCGACTGCCACGCTCCACAGACCGTCGTGCACGGTGACCTCCGGCTGTGCGCCGGTGAGCACGGCGTCAACGAACCTGCGGCACTCCCGGAAGCTCGCGCCGTGGTGGAAACCGGCGTGCGGCACGTCCTCGCCGTGCGTCCCCAGTGTGACCGTCGTGCCGGTGCGGGTGGCACGGTCGCCCAGGTAGATGTGCCCCTCACCGGGGACCTCGGCCTCGATGACGGCCCTGTCCCCCACGGCGACGATCCGCTGCTCCTGCCGGGCGCCCTCGGCGAACATGCTGAGGTCGAGCATCGCCCGGACACCGTTCGCGTAGTCCACGATCACGAAGGCGTTGTCGAGGATGTCGCTGCGCTCGCCGTCGTACCACTCGTCCAGATGGTTCACGTCCTGGCCGCCGCTCGCCATCACCCGCACGGGGCGGGACCCGACGGCCAGGTTCATGAGGTCGAAGAAGTGGCAGCACTTCTCGACGAGCGTGCCCCCCGTGTTCCGTGTGAACCTGTTCCAGTTGCCCACCTTCACGAGGAACGGGAACCTGTGCTCGCGCACCGAGAACATCCGGAGGCTGCCCACGGCACCCTCGCCCAGCTTCTGGAGCAGCGCGGCCACGGTGGGCATGTAGCGGTACTCGAGACCGACCCAGGTGATGGCACTGCGCTTCTCCTGGGCCTCCACCACCGCCACGCAGTCCTCCACTGTCGTGCACATCGGCTTCTCCACGAGGACGGGGATGTCGGATGCGAACACGTCGTCCAGCACGGACTTGTGCGTGAAGTTCGGCGACGACACGACCACGGCATCGACCAACCCCGACTCGAGCAGCGCACGGTGATCGGCGAACTCGGCGGCACCGCCGTGGCGACCGTCCAGGGCGAGGCGCGCCCAGCCGCGCGGCTCCTCGTTCGGGTCGGACACCGCGGTGATGCGGGCCTCGGGGATGCCCGCGATGTTCCTGATGTGCTCGCACCCCATCATGCCCGTGCCGATCATGCCGATGCGCAGGTCCGCCATGAACCGCAGGCTACGGCCCTTTCGCCGCGGCCTGCGGCGCGGTTAGTGTTCGTTCTCTCGGTTGTCGGGGCAACCGCGTCTCGAAGGGGGACCACATGGCGATCGTCGATCTCATCGATTCAGGGCTCGGTCTGCTGAAGTCGGAGTCCGACATCACGCCGGCATGGGTGGAGGGCGTCCTCCGCGGCAGCGGCAACCTCGAGGACGGTGTCACCGTCACCGGGGTCACCACGGAGCGCATCGGCGAGGGCGTGGGCATCCTCAGCATCCTGCAGCGCGTCAGGCCCGCGTACTCGGGCGCCACGAAGAAGGGCCCGGAGACGCTCGTGGTCAAGTACCCCACCGACGACCCCACCCAGCGCTTCACGGCCGATGCCCTCGTGCTCTACATCCGTGAGCTCGTCTTCTACCGCGACTGTGCACCCGACGCGCCGTTCGGGACCGCGAGGTGCTACGCGCAGGCGATTGCCGGCGACAACACGGACTTCACCATCGCCATGGAGGATATCGGCCACCTGCGGGGCCTGAACCAGCTGGAGGGAGTGTCCCTCGACGAGGCGCGGACCCTTCTCCGGACCCTCGCCGACTTCCATGCGATGTGGTGGGGCAGCCCGAGACTGGAGGGGATGACGGGCACCTTCCAGCCGCTCGCGAACCCCACGTACAACGCTGTCCTGCCGATGCTGTGGACGCAGGGCTGGCCCAACGTGGAGCTGCACGCAGGCCAGCTCGTGCCTGATTCCGTCCGGTCGATCGGCGGGCTGTGGGCGGAGAAGGTCGGCTGGATGCTCGACGCCCTCATGGCGCCCGCCACGCTCCTGCACGGGGACTGGCGCGCTGACAACCTCATGTTCGACGGTGACAGGCCCGTCGCCATCGACTTCCAGATCGTCGGCACGGGCTCCGGCATGTACGACGTGGGCTACTTCATCAGCCAGTCGATCTCCACGGAGGTCCGTCGCGGGCACGACCGCGAGCTGGTGGACGTGTACCTCGACCGCATCGAGTCGCACGGCATCACCGTCGACCGGGCGGAGGCATGGCGCCAGTACCTGGTGTGCATCGTGTTCTGCGTGACGTACGGCGTCACCACGTTCGGCGGCTACACGGAGCAGAACGAGCGCGGCCAGTCCCTCCTGCGCGACATGCTGCTGCGGTCCCTCCACTGCGTCGCCGACAACGACGCCCTCTCGGCGATCGAGTAGCCCCGCGCCGCGGACCACGGGAGGATGTCAGCATGAGCGACCACCAGGATGCGCACGGCCACGCGCACGAGCACGGTCGTGACCTCCTCGCGGGACTCGCCCCTCACACGCGGGACCTGCGCGCCTTGATCCCCGGCGTCTACGAGGGCTTCGGCCGCATGCACGCCGCGGCGTTCGCCGACGGCGAGGTTGACCCCAAGACGAAGGAGCTCATCGCGCTCGCGATCGCGGTTGCGGTCCGGTGCGACGGTTGCATCGCCGCCCACGCGAAGGCGGCCGCGCGCGAGAAGGCCACGGAGAAGGAGGTCGCCGAGACCATCGGGATCGCGATCTCGATGAGCGGTGGCCCGGGCACCGTGTACGGCCCGCGCGCGATGGCGGCGTACCGCAGTTTCACCGCACCGAAGGAGGGGTGAGACCTCCCGCGGGCGCGCGGGTCACCTGGGGACGGAGCGCAGGATCCGCACGGGGATGTTGCGCGGGCCGCGCACCTGGCCGCCGGCCCACGTGACTTCCTTGGTGCCGTCGATCTCGAAGTGCGGCACGCGCGCCAGGAACTCCTCGATGGCGACACGCATCTCCATGCGCGCCAGGTTGGAGCCGGCGCACCGGTGGATGCCCGCGCCGAACGCCACGTGACGGTTGTTCTCGCGGTCGATGACGAACTTGTCGGCATCGTCGAATGCCTCGGGGTCGCGGTTCGCCGCGGGGAACGCCATGAGCACGCGGTCGCCCTCGTGCATCGGGCAGCCGCGGTACTCGTGGTCCTTGGTGACGATGCGCGCCATGGTGACGGGCGAGTAGAAACGGAGGAACTCCTCCACGGCGGTGGGGATCAGCTCGGGCTCGTCCAGCAGTCGCTGGCGGTCCTCCTCGTGGGTGGCCAGGTGCCAGAGCGCGGAGCCGATGCCGCTCCACGTGGTGTCGACACCGGCGATGAGGAGCAGGCCGCACATGCCGAGGATGAGGTTCTCCGGGTACGGCTCGCCCTCGTGCTCCTGGCGGAGCAGGTCGCTGATCATGTCGTCGCCCAGTCCATTGGTGCGGCGGTCCTGCACCTGCTCGCCGAAGAACTGCACGAGCTCCAGCACGGCGGTCTTGCGGCCCTCCGGGTCGGCGGCCGCGTTCTCGAGGATCGCGCGGACCCAGTCGGTGAACCTGTCCTTCATGTTGGTCGGCACGCCGAGCATGGTCGCGATGACCTGCGCGGGGATCTGCTGGGAGTACTCCACCGCGATGTCGGCGGTGTCGCGGCCGGCGATGCGGTCCATGAGCTCGCGGCACCATGCGCGCGTGAACACCTCCAGCTCGTCGACCGCACGCGGCGAGAACGACGGCAGGAGCGCCCGGCGGGTGTAGGTGTGCACCGGCGGGTCGACGCCGATCGGCGCGGGGAGGAAGATCGCCGCGCCACCGCCCTCGACGAGGGGCGGGACGACACTGACCGAGCGCGACGAGAAGTGCTCGATGTCGCGCGCCATCTCCGTGACGGTCTCGTAGGTGGTGGGCAGCCATGACCCCTGGTACTTGTCGGTGTGCGCCACCGGGCAGGTGTCGCGCAGCTGGTCCCAGATGGTGAACGGGTCTGCGATGTACTGCGGGTCGAAGATGTCGTACTCGCTCGACCAGTCGATCATGTTGCCCATGGTGTCTCCGCTGCGTCTGGCACCCCGGTGAGACAGGGTGCGTGGCCGTGTCTCACCCTATCTCGGGTGACGGCGGGCACAACAGCGGTCCCTAGTGTGCGGGCATGCCCGAGATTGCAGTGACCGCAGACGCCGCCGACCTGGGGTTCGACCCCGCCCGACTCGCCAGGCTGGACTCCCACTTCAAGAAGTACGTCGACGACGGGCGCCTGCCCGGGTGGTCCCTCGCCGTGGCCCGCGACGGCAAGATCGCGCATGCCGCGAACTACGGCTGGGCGGACATCGAGGCGAAGCGCCCGCTCGAGGGTGACGCCATCTTCCGCATCGCCTCCATGACGAAGCCCATCTGCGGCGTCGCCGCGATGATCCTGTGGGAGGAGGGCCTGTTCGAGCTGCGCGACCACGTGAAGTGGCACATCCCGTCGTTCGCCGACCAGAAGGTCTTCCGCTCCGGCAGCACCACGAACCCGCGGCTCGACCCGGTGACGGAGCCGATGGAGATGTGGCACCTGTTCACCCACACCGCGGGCCTCACGTACGGCTTCATGTACAGCCACTCTGTGGACCAGATGTACCGCAACGCCGGGTTCGAGTGGGGCACGCCGCCGGACAAGGACCTCGCCGGGATCTGCGACATGCTCGCCTCGCTCCCGCTCCTCTTCCAGCCCGGGACGGAGTGGAACTACTCGATGTCGATCGACGTGCTCGGCCGCGTCGTCGAGGTCCTCTCCGGGATGTCGCTCGGCGAGTTCATGAAGAAGCGCATCTTCGACCCGCTCGGCATGACCGACACGGCCTTCTTCGTGCCCGAGGACAAAGCGGACAGGCTCGCCGCTCTGTACGTGATGAACCCCGCAGACAGGAAGGCGATGCGCCTCGACGCGATGGCCGGCGGTGCCACGAGGAAGCCCCTGGCCGAGATGGGCGGCGGCGGCCTGGTGTCCACCATGTCCGACTACATGAAGTTCGCGATGATGCTGCGCAACGGCGGCGAGCTGGGCGGGGTGCGCATCCTCTCCCCCCGCACGGTCTCGTACATGGCCTCGAACCACCTGCCCGACGGCGCGGACCTCAGCGAGTTCGGCCGGCCGCTCTTCGCCGAGACCGCGTTCGACGGGGTCGGCTTCGGCCTGACCATGAGCGTCACGCTCGACCCGGTGAAGGCAAAGGTGCCCGGCAGCGTCGGTGACTTCGGCTGGGGCGGCGCCTTCAGCACGATCTTCACCGTGGACCCCGCCGAGGACCTCGTCTACCTCTTCATGACGCAGCTGATGCCGTCGTCAGCGCACCCGATCAGGCCGCAGTTCAAGCAGCTGGTGCACCAGGCCCTGGTGGACTGACCTTCCGGCGCCGCATCTGCGAGCCGACGGCGAGGAACATCACCGCGCCCACCGCGATGGTGGTGAGGCCGCGCGTGAACTCGCTGGGCAACCAGTCACCGATCGCCACCGACACCCCGACCGTGACGGCGAGGGCACCGGCGGCAAGCGACTCGAACTGCAGGCGCATCGAACCGAGCCAGAACAGGATGAGCCCGGCGGCCACGGGGATGAGGCGGCCCGGCCCGCGCCACTCGCCCATCATCATGAACGAGCCCTGCAGCACCAGCCAGCAGCCGTAAGCGCGCTGGACGAACGCCGCGCCGACCCGCCTCTGGCCGAGTGCCCAGAGCACGGCGCCGCCCGCGAGCGAGAGCGAACCGATCACGGCGGTGTTGCCGTCATCGCTCGCGTCGAGCATCTCCGCCACGGAGAAGACGAGCATGGGGATCCCCGCCGAGAGCGCGAGCGAGCCGACGAAGACGGACGTCAGCGACCGGAAGTACCCCCACGCGGTGACGGGCAGCGAGATGATCATCACGATGGTCTCGGGGGCAAGATCCGTGAGGTCAAGGAACACCCCGAGGCTCGCGCCGAGGGACACGAGTGCGGCCCCTTCGGTCACCTCGGCGAGACGCGCCAACGCGTCGGACTTCCGGGGCATCTTCCACGCGGTCGCCGTGAGGGCGGCACCCGCGAGCGCGAGCGCCGTGCCGATCGACCGCTGCGAGGCGTCCTCGAACGCGGCGATGACGAGCCGCATCACGCCGACGAACAAGATGAGCGCGGCAAGGTAGGACACGAGCTCGCGCACAGTCAAGGTCCACTCCGGCGCGTGCGCGATCTCGCCGGCCTCCTCCTGGCTCAGGCGGCCGGAGGCCACCAGGCCGTCGAGGATGCGGCGTTGCGTCTGTTGCTGTTCCATGCAGGGAGTGTCACACAGTTCAGGGGGTACGTGAGTACCAATCCACGAACGGCACGATGTCCGCGTCCAGCAACGGCGCGATCCACCTCGCGTAGCTCACCGTCATGTGGTTGTCATCCCGGTACACGAGGAGGTTGCCGACGATGACAGGGCACAGGGTGCCCGTGCAGAACCAGTGCCTCGTGCGCAGCACGGCCGTTCCCTCTGCCTCGAAATCGTCCCTCATCTCCGCGAGGTCGGGCCTGAACCCCGCACCCACGGGGATGTTGCAGCCGGTCACCGTGGTGCGGTTGCGGCTGAGGCACGTGGGCACGTCCTGCCCGGGGTACGGGGTGTCCTCCACGAGCACGGGCGTGATGCCGGCGGCGCGCAGCGTGGCGAACGTGCCGCGCATCCCGTCGCGCCACGGCTTCTGCCAGATCGGGATGCGCGACCCGGCATCAAGCAGCCGCTCGAACGCGGCCACGAACACGACCTTCACTCCGTCCACCTTCATCTTCTCGATGGTGTTGTCCCGCCATGGTCCGCACTCCTTGTAGACCTTCCCGAGCACCTTGCTGTACACCTCGATGTCGGCCGGCGGGCAGCCGCGCTTCGTGTAGGTGATGAGCCTCCACTTGTTCTTGATGGCGACCTTCTCGAACGCGGGGAACCACTCGGCCGCGTGCGAGTCGCCGTACAGGCCGACGACCGTGCCGGATGCCGGGTCACCGAACACGCAGTCCTTCGGTTCCGTCACGCCGAACCCCGCATGGCAGTCGTCGTTGTAGATCGTGGGCATGTCGCCGAGCGCGCCGCCGAGGGACGGCTGCAGGTTCGAGGGCACGCGCGAGACATACAGCGCGTCGGCCACCGGCGTGATTGGCGTGCCGCCGCGCGGCAGCACCGGTGCCGCGGCGACGGTTGTCGTGGTGGTGACGTCCGTTGCCCCGGGTGCCGGGACACCGGTCCCCGTGGCGCCCGGTTCAGTCGTGGTCGTGACGGGCAGCTCGGGGGTGGCGGCGGCCGGGCCGGCCTCCAGCCGCGGCGGGTTGGTCCGCGCGAGCAACCCCGCGCCGGCCACCACCAGGAGCATGGACGCGCCGAGGGCAAATGCGCGCGGGCCGGTGACCGAACGGAACGAGCGCACCGGGTCCTCGACGAACCTCCACGACAGCTCCGACAGGGCAAGCGAGAATGCGATGCCCGCGAGCCCCTCGGCAGGCGAGAGGTCCCTGCCGGCCGCTGACGCGGCAATCACGAGCACGGGCCAGTGCCACAGGTACGCCGAGTAGGAACGGGACCCGAGCCACTGCGCGGGTGCGGCCCTCAGCACCGCATCAGCGGACCAGGACGCGGATGTCCCCCCGCGCAGGACGAGGAGAGTTGCCGCGACAGGGACGAGTGCCAAGGGCCCGGGGAACCGGGTCGACCCGTCATAGACGAATGCGCACGCAACGATGACCGCGAGCCCGGCCCAGGAGGACGCCGCCTCGAGACGGCGCACACTGCGGCCCCCCGACACCGGCAGCACGGCGAGGAGCGCCCCGGCCGCGAGCTCGAACGCCCTGGCGTGGGGGAGGTAAAAGGCCCACACCTGGTTCTGCTCCGCCAGGGCCATGCAGACGGCGAATGACGCGGCCGTCACGGATGCCGACAGCACCCCGATGCGCACCCGCACGACCCCCGGCCTCCCCCGCGGCACGCCGAGGAGGACGAGGAGCACGAGTGCGGGCCACACCACGTAGAACTGCTCCTCCACTGCGAGCGACCAGAAGTGCTGTAGAGGCGAGGGCGGTAGGGAGGACTGCAGGTAGTCGGCGCCGCGGTGCGCGAACACCAGGTTCGAGGAGAACCCCGCAGAGGCGAGGACGTCGGTCGCCAGGCCGCGCAGCCTCAGGGGCTCGAGCCACACCCACGCCGCCGCGAGGGTGGCGACCGCGACCAGACTTGACATCGGCAGGATCCTGCGGATGCGACGGGCGTAGAAGCCGGCGAGCGAGATCCGTCCGGTCCCGTCCCGCTCAGCGACCATCAAGGACGTGATGAGGAAGCCGGAGAGCACGAAGAAGACGTCGACACCCACGTAGCCGCCGTCCATGCCCGGGACTCCCGCGTGGAACAGCAGCACGAGGAGCACTGCGACAGCGCGCAGGCCCTCGATGTCAGTGCGCCGATTCACCCGCAAAGTATGGCTTTCCACCGCATCATGGCCGTGGCAGCAGCGGCCGGACGGCCGCCGTGAGCGTCGGGCCGCTCCGCGGGTTTGGTCTATTGTGCGCTCCGCACAGCAGACAACAGGGGGCATCTGATGTCACGAAAGTTCGGTCTCGCCGCGACGGTCGCGGCACTCGCGCTCGTCGTCACCGCGTGCGGCGGGGGTGGCTCCTCCGGTGACACAGACTCCGGCGACGGCGCAACGGGAGGCACCACCCCGATCGCGCAGGCCGAACTGACTTTCCAGCCGATGTCGGCGGGGAAACTCATCGTGTGCACCGACGCGCCGTACGAACCGTTCGGGTACAAGGACGCATCGGGCGGGTGGACAGGCTTCGACCTTGACCTCATGGCCGCCGTCGCGGCCCGTTACGGACTGGCACTCGAGGTGAAGGAGCAGGCAGCCGACGGGATCTGGCTCGCACCGGCGGCCGGGACCTGCGACGTCGCGGCGTCCGCGATCACCGTCAGCGAGGACAAGGGCGACAACGCCGCCTTCAGCGACCCGTACTTCGAGGCCAACCAGTCCCTGCTCGTCCGCACGGAGGACGTCGAGACGTTGATCGACCTCGAGTCGATGGCCGGGAAGAAGATCGGCGTCCTGACCGGGTCCGCAGGCGACACCTACGCGCGCGAGAACGCCGCCTCCTCCACGATCCAGTCGTTCGACGACACCGAGGCGATGTACCTCGCCCTCGAGTCGGGCAACGTGGACGGCGTGCTCCACGACTATGCGATAAGCGCCAGCAGGGCCGCCCGCGAGGGGAGCAAGACGGGGGTGTCCGCGACCTTCGTGACGGACCTCTATCTCGGCTTCGCGGTCGCCAAGGACAACGTCGCGCTCCAGGAGGCAGTCAACGAGAGCCTCAACGAGTTCCGCGCCACCGGTGTCTACGACGAGATCTTCGGGAAGTACTTCGGGTCCACCACGGTCGAGGAGGAGTAGCCGCCCGGAGCGCCTGATGGCACGCGGCCTGGCCGCACTTGCACCGCGGCACCCGGGCAACCGAACACCCCGGGCGTAGAGTCCCCCGCGCATGAGCACCGACAAGGAACGCATCGCCGCGATGCTCGCGCTGGCGAACCACCCGAACACCCCCCAGCACGAGGCAGAGACCGCCCTCGCGCTCGCGTCGAAGCTCATGCAGCGCAACGGGTGGACAGAAGGGGACATCGCCCCGAAGGACGCCCCGGTCGACGAGAGCATCATCGTGGAGACGGTGGTCATCGGCGGTCCGTACCGGGTGCAGCGCTACGACCTGCTCTACTCCATCCTCCTCATCCACTCCTGCACCGGGTACATCGGCACCGACGACCGCACCGGCGACAGGTACATGACGGTCTACGGCCGGCGCGACGACATCTTCGCGGCACGCACCCTCTTCGCCGCGGCCGACCTCATGGGCGTCAGGCTGCTGCCGAAGGGCGGCCGCTCCTGGCGCATCTCCTGGTGGAAGGGCTTCCGCAAGGGCATCGACGAGGCACTCGGCGCCGCCCGGGAGGAGTACGTCCGCGAGGAACCCGGGGCCGGCATCGTCCTCGCGGACCGCCGCCGCCGCGCCGAGCGCGAGATGCGCACGCACGGCCCCTCGCTGCGGCGCAGCTACTCGTACCACGACGAATCAGCCTCCTCGTACGAGAGCGGGCGCGCGGCCGGCAGCTCGTTCGGTGCGGCAGGCAGGTCCTTCGGGTCCGGCGTGCGCGGGGAGATCACATGACGCACATCACCGAACTCGTCGAGGAGGCGGTGCGCGGGGCCCGCCGGTACCCGCGCTGCACGCAGGAGCAGGCGCTCGTCTACTCGTGCGAGGACGTCGCCCAGAGGCACGCACCATTGCGCGCGCTGGCCCGCCCCGAGGTGGTGGAGTTCGTGGCGAACGTGTGCATGGAAGAAGACGTCGACATCCCCCACGTGGAGTTCGGCCGGCGCCGCGCGCGGTGCACCGCGTGGGCCGACCGCACCACCCACACCGTGTGGTTCGGCTCCGCGCGGCCCCCCGTGGGGACGGTTCTCCACGAGCTCGCACACCTCGTCGCCCGAGCGGACGCCCACGACCCCGAGTTCCGTTTGGCCCTCCTGCGGCTCGCGCGCCGGCACGCCGGCATCCAGCACGCCGGCCTGCTGCGCAGCCTCTTCATCGGCACGGGCCTCGACAACGACCCTGTGCACCGTCTTTGACACGCACTGCCGCCGCGGTCAGACTTCGCCCATGAGCGAGTCGTTCCATGACGTCATCTCCACCACCAGGTCCATCCGTCGCTACCGCACCGACCCGATCCCCGACGACGTGCTCGACCGCGTCCTCCAGGCAGCGGTGTGGGCCCCGAGCGGCGGCAACAGGCAGCCCTGGCGGATGATCGTCGTCAGCGACACAGAACAGAAGAAGAAGCTCGGCGCGCTGTACGTCGAGGAGTGGGCGAAGTACGTGGCGTACAACATGGAGAACGCGAAGAACGCGCCCCAGGAGGCCCGCGACAAGCTCGCCTCCGGCCTCGCCGTGGGCACGAACCTCGCCGAGAAGCTGCACGAGGTTCCCGTGGTCGTGTTCTTCGTGCACGACTCGCGCCTCATCTACGTCACCGACGACCACCTGCCGCGCACCTCCGTCGTCGGCGGCGCCTCGCTCTACCCAGCGGTGCAGAACCTGCTCACCGCAGCGCGCGCCGAGGGTCTCGGCGGCGTGCTCACCACCTTGATCGCCCGCCGCGAGGACGAGGTGCGGGGGATCCTCGGGTTCCCCGCGGAGTGGGGGGTGCACGCGATGGTGCCGCTCGGCTGGCCGCAGGGCCGCCATGGCGCTCTCACCCGTCTCCCACTCGCGAAGATGGTGTACCGCGACCGCTGGCAGGGCTGAGGACTCAGTCCCTCCAGGGCACGCCGGCGGGCCACCTGCCGGTGCCGCCGTGCTCCACCAGGAATCCCGTGTGCTGGCGTTCCGTCATCTGCATCCGCCACGTCAGCAGTTCCTGCGCCGCGCGGAGCACCCGCGACTGGTCCGTGCACTCCGTGCGCCACGTGGGGTCGGTGGCGAGGTCGAAGCACAGGTGCCTGCCGTCCCCGAACTGCACGTAGGCGATGTCGTCCGTGCGGTGCACGCACAGGTTCTGCTTCTCGAGGCTGCGCTTCCACGGCCACGCGAACTCGACGCCCAGCTGGATGAGCGCGAACCTCCAGTCGTACTCCCAGTGGGCAGCGGTGCGCCACCACGGCGGTTCGGCACCCTCCAGGAACGGGGTCAGCGGCAGCCCGTCGCACTGGTGCGGCACCTCGAGGCCCATCACCTCGCAGAGAGTGGGCATGATGTCCACGTTCTCGGTGAAGACGTCCACCACTGTGCCGTGGGCCGCGGGCCGGCGCGGGTCTCGGATGATGCACGGGATGTGCTGGCTGGTCTCCCAGTACCCGACCTTCTCGCGCAGGCCGTGGTCGCCGAGGAGCTCCGCGTGGTCCGCGGTCACGATGATCACCGTGTCGTCCCACCGGCCTGACTCGCGCAGCGCGGCCCACAGCCTGCCCAGCTGGTGGTCGACCTCGCTCACCATCCCGAAGTACTGGGCACGCATGCGCCGCATGCCCGCGGCGTCCGCCGGCGCCCTGGTGCTCTCCAGCTGCAACATCAGTTCGTGGAACTTCTCCGGGTCGGCGACCGGTGCGATCGGTTCGCCCACGGAGTCCTCGGCGTACTCAGCCGACCACTCACCGGCGGCGGAATACGGCGGGTGCGGCCGGATGTAGCTGGCGTGCGCGAACCAGTTGCCGTCCTGTGCCCCGATCCACTCGATGAGGCGGTCGGTCATGAACCGCGAGACGCTGAGGTCGGCCGGCCGTTCGTGCTCCGTGGAGAGGGCATGGACCGCGCTGCCCACGTGCACCCCCCGCCCGGCCAGCCACTCGAGCCACGGGGCGTGCGAACCGGAGAGGTCGAGCAGGCAGTCGAAACCAGGAAGGATCCCCTCGTAACGGCTGAGCCGGGGGTCATCCGGGCCGGCCGCGTCGCGCGGGTCGATTGACTGGTCGGTGTAACCGAACAGCACCGGGTTCATGCCGGCCCGCCGGGCGGCGAGGGCCACGTTGTCGAAGCGCGCGTCCAGTGGCGTGCCGTTCGCGACCACACGGTGGTTCATCTGGTACGTGCCCGTGTAGAGCGACGCGCGACCGGGACTGCACGGCGATGACTGGCTGTAGTGACGCGCGAACCGCACACCACCCGCCGAGAGGGCGTCCAGGCCAGGGGTGCGCACCACGGGGTGGCCGGCCGACGAGAGACAGTCGCCGCGGAACTGGTCGAGCGTGATGAGCAGCACGTTCGGCGCCATTCCCGCACAGTAGTGGAGGCGACCTAACCTGCGTCCATGGCCACAGCCGGGTACCAGTTCGACCGCTTCCTCCGCCACGACGAGATGTCGTCCTGGATCGACGCGATGGTCGCGGCCCACCCGGGTCTGGCGGCAGTCGAGCAGTACGGCACGTCCCACGAGGGGCGGCCGTTGCTCCTCGTCACGCTCACCGACTCCTCCACCGGCCACCACTCCACGAAGCCCGCGATGTGGGTGGACGCGAACATCCACTCCGTCGAGGTGACGGGCGGCGTCGCCGCGCTGCACCTCATCCACCACCTCCTCACGGGTTTCGCGTCGGGCGACGAGAGGGTCACGGAGGCACTGCGCACGCGCACCTTCTACGTGGCGCCGCGTGTCAACCCCGACGGGGTGGAGGCGGCACTCGCGGACTCCCCGCGCCACCGGCGCAGCAGCATGCGCCCCTGGCCGTGGACCGACAGGCACGCCTGGCCCGGCCTGCTCACCCACGACGTGGACGGTGACGGGCGGATCCTCACGATGCGCATCGCCGACCCCAACGGGGCGTGGGTGGAGCATCCCGAGGACGCACGCCTGATGATCCCCGTCGACCATGCCGCGGCACCCCGCGGCGCGGCGCGGTACCGGCTGCTCACCGAGGGCACTGTCACCGACTGGGACGGCTTCACAGTGCCGGTGCCGGGCAGCCCCGAGGGCCTGGACATGAACCGCAACTTCCCGGCCGGGTGGGACACGTCCGTCACGGGGTCGGGCGACCACCCGTTGTCCGAGCCGGAGATCGACGCCCTCGTGCGCGCCGTGCGCGCACGGCCGAACATCTGCGGATACAACGCGTACCACACGAGCGGAGGGTTCCTGTTGAGGCCCTCCAGCACCAAGCCAGACTCCAAGCTGCCGCCCGAGGACGTGTGGACGTTCAACGAGCTGGGCCGCTTCTGCACGGCAGCAACTGGGTACCCCGTGCACTCCGTATACGAGGACTTCACGTGGGACAAGTCGGACACGATGAGCGGCGCCGCCGATGACTGGGCGTACGAGCATCTCGGCGTCTTCTCTTGGACCACGGAGTTCTGGGACGCCGTCGCCGCCGCCACCGACCACCGGAGCAGCACCCATATCTGGTATGTAGGCCCGACCGTGGAGGACGAGCTTGCGGTGCACAGGTGGGCCGACGCGAACGCACCCGGCACGGTGCACGCGTGGCGGCCGTTCGCCCATCCGCAGTTCGGTGACATCGAGATCGGCGGCATGGACGACTTCCGCCTGTGGACGAACGCCCCGCCGTCACACCTGCGTGCCGAGGTGACGCCGCACGCGTCGTTCGCGGTGCACCAGGCGCTCATGTCACCGCGACTGGAGATCCTCCACACGAAGGCGGAACGTCTCGGGGACGGCACGTGGAGGCTGGAAGTCGGCGTGGCGAACACGGGCTGGCTGCCCACACACGTGTCCAGTCACGCCCGTAGGAACAATCTGTGCCTGCCCGGCTGGGTGCAGGTGGACGGCGCCGAGACGGTCGGCTCCGCCGCCCGGGTGACCTTCGGGAACCTCGCGGGACGGCTCGCGTTCCGCCTCGCGGGCGGGATGCGCAACGACGGCACGCCCGACAGGCAGCTTCTCGCGTGGGTGGTGCGCGCGGCCGCGGGCACCGTCGTCACGGTGACGGCCTCGCACCAGCGCGCCGGCACCGTCACCGCCTCCGTCACGCTTGGCTGAGCAACGCACGGCGGTGCGGCCTCACTCCCTCGCGGTGCGCTCCCCCGTAGCCACGAACGCCCGGATGTCGAGGATCGCGTTGCGGTCCTGGCCGCTGAACATGTGACCACCCTCGTAGACGGAGACCACCGCGCCGGGGATGAGCCGGGCGATGGCACGCGAGTTCTCGGGTGGGGCGATCCCGTCGAAGCGACCGGCAAGGACGTACGCGGGCGCAGTGACCAGGTGCAGCCGTGCCGCCACGTCGTGGTGGACGCGCGCCTCCAGCTGCAGCCTCTCCCCGCGCACCTGCTCCTCCGACTTCGCGACGGCCGCCCGCTCCCTCATCACGCGCACGATCTCGGCGTCCACCGGGTGCGACGCGAACCACTCGGGGCCGAACCTCGTGTCGGTGACACGCATCTGTGCCTCCAGCCGCTCGTCCGGCGGTAGCGACGCGAGCTCGTGCAACGGGGAGGACGAGCCCGCCGTGCCGCCGGCCGATGTGCACAGCAGGACCAGCCTCTGCACGGCGCCCGGGAACGTCACCGCGAACTCCTGGGCGACCATCCCGCCGAAGCTCACGCCGATGACGGTGCACGTGTCCCAGCCCACGTGGCGCAGCAGTGCCATCCCGTCGGCCGCGTAGCCCGCCATCGAGTACGGGCCGGCGGGCACCGACGTCGCACCGAGACCGCGCTGGTCGTGCACGAGGACGCGCATCGTCTTCGCGAGCGCGTTGATGAGGGGCGCGCTCGTCCCGATCGACGCTCCCGACCCGTTGAAGAGCAGGACGCGCGGCCCGTCCTCGCCGCGCATCTCGTAATTGAAGTCGCATCCGTCATGAGTGAAGCGCGGCATGTCGACAGTCTCCCACCGGCGCGCGGGTATCCACCATCTCACGGCCCCCACAGGCCACTATCGACAGCGTGCACCTTGTCGACGAGATCCGTGAGTCGTTCTCGCGTCTCTCGTGTCCTGTCACATGGAAGAGGGTCACCGTGCCCGGCCTCCCGGTTGCGTGGGCAGGGATGCACGTCCCGGCCGTCGACACCGGAGGTCGGCCGTGGGTGTGGGAGGTCGTCACCCCGGAGCAGTACGACATGTCTGACACGCTCCGCGACGACCTGTTGGTGCTGCCCGTGGCGCACGACGCAGTAGTCGTGAAGGTGAACCACGTGGACCACTCCGGCCCGATCATCCGCATGCAGGTCCCGGTGGAGACCGCCCCTGACCACGTGATGGTGGAGGGCCTCCCCACGGAGGAGAACCCTGTCAGCGTGACCCTCGAGCGGGGCTGGACGGTGCAGGCCCTCGGGTCGGCCGCCCAGGCCTGGATCGACAGGGAGACGGGCAGTTCGGCCACCCTCGAGACCCCGACCACCCCCGGTTCTGGCGGTCCCCGCTACCAACTGCACCCGGAGTTCGATATCGAGGCGGCGGCGTTCGACCGCCTGCTTACACTCGACCACGATGACGCCGCGTCGGTCACGTCCCTTCTCGCCCGCATCCACGAGGCACTCCGGCCCTACCGCTGACCCGCGGGCGGTGGCCCGGTGATCACCACCTACGCCGTCTCCCTCGATGCCGTCGACTGCACGGAGGCCAACCGCCTCGCCGTGATCGACGCCGTGGACGACTGGCTGGTGCGCACCTTCCCCCTGGACGAGCGCGGACCCGGCATGACCGTGCGCTCCCGCGCGGACTCGGTCTACAGGGTCACCATCACCGATGCCCACCCGTCGGGCCAGCACGTCGAGACCATCGCCGTGACCGTGTTCATGGAGGGCGGACGGCTGTGGTTCGACCTGCGCAGCTTCACCAGCCCGTCGGGCACCAAGGTGGTGCCGCTGCGCACTGACCCCCTGCCCCCGATGCGCCTCACGGCACTCGTGCGGGACGTCCTCCGGCACCTGCCCGCGCGCGACGCGAACTATGCGATCACCGATGCCCCCCACCTCGCGTCGGCGCCCCTGCAGGTGGACGAACTGCTCGCGCTGCTCGACGTGCCCGGGAGACGGCTGCCCGTCGTCGTGGAGCTCGTCGACGGCGGCAAGCCGCTCACGTCGGTCGCCGGCGCGGACCTCGTCGGACTTGCCCATCTCTTCCAGGTGACGGGCGCCGGGGCGGTCAGCCGTTTCGTCAGCGGGTTCGGCTACTCGCTCCTCGACGCAGGAACGATCATGGTCGTGTGGCCGGGCCGCCACGAGCCGGAGGTGCTGCGGCTACGTGAGCTCCCGCAGACGTCGGTGCGCGCGGAGTGGCAGCGGCTCGTCGCCCAGGTCGCGGGGTCCGCGGCGCGCTCGGTCGCCGCACCGCGCGTCCCGCCGCCCCCGCGTGACGACATCGACGCCGACGATGAGGATGGTGCCGACGACGAGTCCGAGCGCGAGACCGACGGCGACGCGGCCGTCTACATCGAGTACCTGGAGTCCCAGGTGAACGCCCTCGAGGCGTCCATGGCGGATGCCGACCGCATCATCGCCGAGCAGAAGTCGGCCCTCCAGAAGAAGGGTGACCAGGTGGACGAGCTCGTTCTCCATGCCGTCAACCTGGAGCTGCAGGGCACGTCCAAGGGGTCGCTCGGTGCCGTCGCGAACATGCGCGAGGCGATGAGACTCGCCCGCATGCACTGCCCGTTCCTCGAGTTCCACCCGCGGGCGCTCGAGACCGGCGAGGAGCTGCAGGGGCCGGACCCCCTCTCCGTCCTGCAGGACCTGGTCCGCCTGAACAACGTCGCCCGCGCGTGGAAGTCGGGCCAGATCGTGGGCGACTCGTTCAAGCTCGCCTGCCGCCAGATGGGCCTCGACTTCGTCCCCGGCGTCAGCGACAACGCCGAGCAGAAGTACGCATCCGACTACGTCATCGACTGGCACGGCCGCAGCGTGGTGGCCGGCGCGCACCTGCGGCGGGGCAAGGGCACCCACCTCGTGCGGATCTACATGCACCTGGATTTCGAGCGCCAGGAAGTCGTGATCGCCCACATCGGCAGGCACCTCCGCGACAAGCGCTCCGCGCACTGAGCGCGTCCGTGCCGCCCGCCTAGTGTCTGCGGGATGACAACACCGGTTTTCGACCTGTCCGACAGGTACATCGACAGGGTCGCAGAGCTGAGCCCGTGCTCGGCCACGTACCTCGGGATCGCGGGGTACGACCACCTCATGACCGACTTCTCGCCCGACGGCCACGGTGCCCGCCACGACCTCGACGTGTCGACACTCGCCGAGCTCGACCGCATCGTCCCCGAGAACGACGACGACCGCCTTGCTGCCGGCGTCCTCAGGGAGTCGCTGCAGGCCGCAATCCAGGCGCACGACTCGGGCGAGCACCTCCGTTCGATCCGCATCATCGCCGGTGACGTGGAGAGCGCCCGTTCCGTGTTCGACCTGATGCCCACCGGCACGGCGGAGGAATGGTCCACCATCGCAGAACGGCTCTCGAACGTGCCGGATGCCTTCGCCGGCATGCGCTCCTCATGGTCGCTCGGCCTGGAGCGCGGCGTCGTCACGTCGAAGCGCCAGGTCCTGGCCCAGGCTGTGCAGCTGGAGTACTGGTCGGGTGCGCAGGCCGACCCCGCGTTCTTCGAGCAGTACGTGGAGGGCGCGGCGTCGGTGCCGGGGGCACCAGTCGACCGGCTGAGGGAGCACGCACGGGCCGCGTCGGATGCCATGGCAGAGACGGCTGCGTTCCTCCGCGGCACATACCTCGCGGCCGCCCGTGACGCTGACGGATGCGGCGAGGAGGCGCATGCCGCCGCGCGGCGCGAGTTCCTCGGTGCGGTGATCGACCCGGTGGAGGCGTACGAGTGGGGCTGGCAGGAGACCATGCGCCTCGACGAGGAGATCCGCAGGTGCGGCGAGCTGATCGCGCCGGGGCTCACGCCCGCGGAGGTGCGCCACCTCCTCGACACCGACCCGGCGCGGATGGTCCACGGCGAGGAGAACCTCCGCGACTGGCTGCAGCAGCTGATGGACGAGGCGATGTCGTACCTCATCGACGGCGCGCACTTCCAGATCGACCCGCGCATCCGCACGGTCGAGGCGATGATCAGCCCGCCCGGGGGTGCCGCGGCGATGTACTACACGGGCCCGAGCGAGGACCTCTCGCGGCCCGGCCGCACCTGGTACCCGGCGAACGGACGGGCATCGTTCCCGCGCTGGGGCGAGCCCACCACCGCGTACCACGAGGGCGTGCCCGGCCACCATCTCCAGGTGGCGGTGGCCACCATCGAGCGCGAGCGCCTGTCGCGCGTGCAGCGCATGTTCTTCAACAGCGGCCACGGCGAGGGATGGGCCCTCTACGCGGAGCGCCTGATGGACGAGTTCGGCTTCCTCGAGAACAACGAGTACCGACTGGGTTACCTCTACGCACAGGCCTTCCGCGCCGCCCGGGTCGTCGTGGACCTCGGCATCCACTGCGGGTACTCCGTCCCCGCAGACTCCGCGTGGCACCCGGGCGAGAAGTGGAACCCGGACCTGATGCTCGAGTTCATGTCGGCACGATCGTCCAGTGACGACGCGTTCAACCGCTCCGAGATCGACCGCTACCTCGGGTGGCCCGGCCAGGCCATCAGCTACAAGCTGGGCGAGCGGGTGTGGCTGCGGCTGCGCGACGAGGCGAAGGCCCGCCACGGAGCCTCGTTCGACCTCGCTGCTTGGCACGACCGTGCGCTCAAGCTGGGCAACCTCGGCCTCGACCTGCTGGAGCAGGAGCTGGGCCGCATCTAGGCGGTCCGGGCCGTCGCCTACCCTTCGTTGCCGTGCGCCTGCACCCGAGATTCATGCGCACGAGGGTGATGCGCTCCAGATTCACCCGCGCGGTGCTCACCGCCGCCGGGCTGGCGACCGTCGCCACGGGTTTCTCCGTGACGAGGTACGTGCTCGCGCACCCCGGGTACTCGCTGCAGCAGAACGTCGCCACGTGGGCCCGCAACAACGGGCTGGGTCCGGTGGTCGACAGGCTCGAGCTGTGGCTGCACAGCGAGGCCCCGTCGACCGCACCCGCAGTGTCACTTGCGCTGGAGCCCCTCACTGCGGACACCGTCACCCCGGGCACGGACCCTGCGACCACGGTCCCGTCCACGACGACCACGTCGGTCCCGACGACGACAACGTCCGTCACGCCCGCCGCACCTGTCGCACCCGGCGGGACGACCACCACCGTGCAGACGACAACGACCACCTCGACCATCCCTCCCCCGACTGACGTCGCGCCGGTCATCACGCCCGCACTGAGGGGCGAGGGGCAATGGAAGGTCCTCTTCGCACTGGGCAAGAAGAAGGTGCCGGTGGTGTGGGGGATGTCGGTGCGGCCCTTCCGCACGTACGGCTCCGTCGTGGCCACCGCGGCAGTGTTCGACCAGACACGGCTGCATGCCGCCATGTTCAACGGGTCGGACGTGCCGGGCGGCGGGCCGTGGATCAACTCGAAGAAGATTCCAGCGGCAGGGCTGCGGGGCGTCATCGCCGCGTTCAACGGTGGCTTCCGCTTCGAGCATGACCCGGGCGGGTACGTGACCGAGGGTGCCACGGTCCGGAAGATGAAGCGCGGGTTCGCCACCATCGGCATCGGCTCCGACGGGGTGATGAAGGTGGGCGTGTGGGGCGACGACATGCGCGCAGGCACCGGCTGGCTGTCGCTGCGCCAGAACCTGCCTCCTCTCGTCCACAAGGGCCGCGCCACGTGGCAGGACTTCAAGTGGACCGACTGGGGCACGGACTTCGGGGACAAGGTGTACACCTACCGCAGCGGCCTGTGCCGGCGCACCGACGGCTCTCTCATGTACGTCTCGGCAGGTGACGTGAACATCGACCTGTTCGCCCGCATGATGCTGCAGTTCGGGTGCGACACGGCAATGCAGCTCGACATCAACGGCAACTGGCCCCACTTCAGCACCTACAGCAACTTCGGCGCCCGCACCAGGTACGGCAAGCCCCTCGATGTCCGCATGGGGGACCCCCAGCGCTTCCTGAAGGGCTACGACAAGGACTTCTTCGCGCTGTTCGACCCGAGGTCCGTTCCCGACGGCGTGCTGTGGGACGGCACCGTCGTCACGACGACGGTGCCTGCGGCGACAACTTCTTCACCGGTGGCGACGTCCCCGTGACCGTCTAGACGGCGGGCTCGTACTCGGCGAGCAGCCGTGGCTCCCCGCCGCCGGCCACACGGACCCGACCCTCGGCGTGCAGCTTCAGCACGTGCGACCAGATGCTGCGCCGCGCCGGACGGTGGAGACGCTTGTCGACATCCGCATACAGCACCTTCACGATCGCGGGGATCGTGCGCGTGCCCGCGCGCAGCTGCGCGAGGACCTGCTCCTCGCGGTCGGCCCTGTGCTGCAGGTACGCCCGGAGGAACGGCTGCGGGTCCGTGACGGGCCCGCCGTGCGTGGGCCGCAGGACGGCGTCACTGCGTCCGATGACCTTCCGCATGCTGTCGAAGTAGGCGGCCATGTCCCCGTCGGGGGGCGACACCACGGTGGTGCTCCACCCCATCACGTGGTCACCGGTGAAGAGCGTGTGCTCCTCCGCCAACTCCACGCACAGGTGGTTGGAGGTGTGGCCCGGCGTGTGCACCGCGCGCAGCGTGACGCCCCCGGCGGACAGGATCGTGTCGCCGTCGCGCACGGTCACATCCGGTCTGAATTCCGTGTCCAGGCCCTCCTTCTCCTCGTCGTCGGCCGCGCTGTCACCGGTCGCCTCCTCGTCCTCGTCTACTTCTTCGGTGGGGTCGTGGTCGTCGTCCTCCGTCCAGCCCTCCACCATGCGGTGCGGCCCGATGGCGAACGTCGGCGCACCGGTCTCCTCCTTCAGCCACGCGGCAAGCGGCGAGTGGTCACCGTGACAGTGCGTGATGATGATGCCCACGCACTCGCGGCCGCGCAGCGCGGCCGCGATCGCGTCACGGTGGGAATCCATCCGCGGGCCCGGGTCGATCACCACTGCCCTGTCGCCACCGATGATGTACGTTCCCGTGCCGCGGTACGTGAACTTCGACGGGTTGGCGCAGATGACGCGCTGCACCAGCGGCGACACCTGCTCGAGAACGCCGTGCGGGGCGTCGTCGATGCGCGGGACAAAGGGGATGCCAGCCATCAGCCGAACCCGAGCGCGCGGATGCGGCCCACCGGCCTGCCGTGGCCGAGTGCCATCTCAGTGACGGTGGACGGCACGGCCGACACATCGACGCCGAGTCGCGCGAGCGCCGCCACGAGCACGGTCGCCGTGCCGCGGCCTGACCCGTCGGAGAGCTTCAGCGCGACGGCCCTGCCGTCCGGCAGGGCCGCCGCGTACACGGCCTCGGCACCGTCCTTTGCCATCAGGCCGGGCACGTTCGTGCAGATCGCCGTGACGTCGCGGCCGGTGCCGCCGACCATGTGGCTGTGGTTCGACATCGCCCAGTGGATGCGCAGGCCGGACTCCCCCGCGGCGCCCGTCGCCATCGCGCGCAACGCACGGGCGAGGCCGAGGAGACTGATGACATGTGCCGGGGCCCCGCACCCGTCGACCCCGACGGCGAACGCCTCCTCGCCTGCCACGTCGGGCACGGTGTCCGTGATTGCCTGCTGCAGTGGGTGGCCCGGGTCCAGGTACCCCTCGAGCGGCCATCCGTTCAGCACGCACGTCGCCACCATCCCCGAGTGCTTCCCGCTGCAGTTCATCTGCAGCGGGGACCTGGCGGTGCCGCCGCGGATGGCGGCGTGCTGCGACGCCTCGTGCAGCGGCCAGCCCGGCGTGTTCCCGAGGGCGGACTCGTCCAGGCCCGCACCGGCGAGAATCGCGCGTGCAGTGTCAAGGTGCACCTGCTCGCCGTTGTGGCTGGCGCACACCAGCGCCAGCTGCTCGGGCGGCAGGTCCAGCCCGGCGCGCACCATGGCAAGCGCCTGCAGGGGCTTGGTCGAGGAACGCGGGTACACGAGCACGGCGGGGTCGCCGATCGCGTGGGCCACCTCGCCTCCCTCGTCCAGGCACACGACGGCGCCGAAGTGGATGCTCTCGTCCACCCCGTTCCGGTCGATGACGGCGACGGGTGCGAACTGAGCGGGACTGACGCCGCTCACCCGGGTTCGTCCCCGGGGCGGCGCTTCTTGCGTGGCTGCGGCTTCTTCTTCTCCTGCACCCGGACCAGGGGTTGGTCGACCACGTCATGCTTCTGCCCGCTGCTGGCCAGGATTCCCTGCACCATCGCGGCGAAGGGCAGGCCGAGGATCGCCCCCACCGGCCCGAGCACCGCACCGCCGACGAGTGCGGAACCGAACGCGAGTGCCGCATGGAGTTCCATCGTGCGCGCGGTGATGCGCGGTGCGAAGAGGTAGTTCTCGACCTGCTGGTACACGAGGATGAACACGACGACTGCGAGCGCGCGTCCGGGTGACTCGAGGAATGTGAGAAGGAGCGGGAGCACGCCGGCGAGGTACGTGCCGATGACGGGCAGGAACTGAGACACGAGCCCCACCCACAGCGCCATGGCGATCGGTGCCGGTGTGCCGATCGCCTGCAGTGCGATCCAGTGGAAGAACGCCGAGAGCGCGGCGAGGAGCAGCCGCGAGTCGAGATAGCCGGCGGTCGCCTTGATCGCGAGGTCCCACGTGGACAGGAGACGGTCCTGCTGCTCGGGACGCAGCCTCGCGCAGATCGTCCGGCGCAGCCTCGGCGCGTCCGCGACCAGGTAGAAGGCGAAAAGGATCACGGTGAACGACTGGAACAGCACGTTCAGCGCCTGCACCGACAGGTTGAACACCTGGCTCTGCTGCGACCGGATGAACTCCTGCACCGGGCCGTTCGGGTCCGCGATGCGCGCGTTCACCTCGGCAGCGTTGATGTTCGTGCCGAAGGTGTCATTGATGAACTTGACGGTGTCGTTCACGTAGGTGCTCGAGTTCCTCAGCAGGTCCGCCACCTGCTGGCCCACGAGCGTGCCGACGACCCCGAAGAACGTGAGCGTGACCACGATGACCGCGAGGAG
>JBJTCK010000022.1:0-22625 GCA_046091825.1 Actinomycetota bacterium
ACAGCACTTTCGTCAATTTCAACCTAGACAATGCGAACCTCTTCTTCGAGCACCGCGACCCGCACGCCGCCGACTAGATCGGTGATCAGATTGAAAATGGTCGCAAGCAACACCCACAAACCCGTGCCCAATATGACGCCGAACAACATCTGGTGTTCCCAAAATGTTCCCGAAACACTTCACGCGAGTGCTCGAATCAGGTGGAAACGTTGAGATTGCTGGAGCCCAAGAGGGGAATCGAACCCCTGACCTACGCATTACGAGTGCGTTGCTCTACCGACTGAGCTACCTGGGCAGGACCGTCATGTTACCGAGGCCCCCGTGGACCTCCTCGGGCCCGCCGTCCGGGCAGGCCCTGTGCGTCAGGCGACCCTGAGGCGCACGGAGGACCGTGTCGCCACGACTGTCCACTTGCCGTTGACCTTCTTCTTGGTGCGCTGGGTCATGTTCAGCACGCACCAGCCCGAAGTCTTCTGGGCCACCAGGAAGCCGTTCGAGATCTTGCACTTGCCACTGATGCCGTAGGTGGCAGTGGCGTTCTTCGCGGGCGCGAGGAGCTTCTTCAGTGCGGTCTTGCTCGCCTTCTTCACATTCACGGTCTTGACGACCTTGACTGTGGGCGTCGAGGCAGACGGTGAGGCGGCATAGGTGGGGGCGGAACAGGCCTTGCCCTTCACGACCACGCAGATGGTCTTCGACGCGAGTGCCCCCTTGCCGCGGATGCGGAACTTGGTGGAGCTGGCGGCACAGAACTTGAACGTGGCCTTGCCGTTCTTCCCGGTGGTGGCCGAGTAGGACGACACGCATGACTTGCTGACCCCGCTGGCGGAGACGCCCGCCGGGGCGGCAGCAGCTGAGGTGCCGGAGACGCTGCCGCAGACCGTGGAGTCCTTCGTGGTGGAGCTGGCGAGACCGCCCGTCTCCATCTCGGAGCACACGTTCTCAGTCGACGCGGCGAAGCCCTCGACGGGCGCGCCGTTCTCGTCCAGGAGCGACACCTCGACGGTGGCGCTGCCCGACTCGTCGAGCGGCACCTCGACTGTCGAGGTGCCCGGGTCCGAGTCAGCGGCGGCGACCTCCACCTTTGCCATGAACGGCATGTTGACGGAGGAGTTCACGGAGGAGAAGTTCGTGTTCACGGTCTGGTTGAGGTCACCATCGTCATAGGTGACGGAGGCATCCCAGGTTCCGGACTTGCTGGTGGGCGCGTACGAGCGGAACGTGACAGAGCCATCGGTGCCGGTGACGTAGGTCGGTGCGGCCACGTAGCAGTACACGCATGTGACCTGGCTGAAGTACCCGCGCGAGTCGCGGGCCTGTGTTGCCCACGTGCTGGTGCTGGAGCCGCTGCTCTGGTAGCCGTATGTGAGGAAGGTGTTGCGCAGTGCCACGGTGGCGTTCGGGACGGGGGAGTCGTCCGCGTTGAGCACGGTGACCTTCCGGCTCACGACGGTCGGTGCATCCGGCACCGTCACGGTGGTGGTGCCGGAGGAGGCCACGATCACCGAGATGGAGGCGGCCTGCAGGACGGAGCCGTTCGCCGCCGCCCCGCCGGTCAGCGTGAACGTGACGGGTCCGGTCGCGAGCGTGGAGCGCGCGGCGCCGTCGGCATCGGTGGTGAGCGTGCTCGTGGAGCTGCTGCCGAGCGTGCCCGGCACGTCGGGTGCCGTCCACCTGATGGACGTGCCCGAGAGCGGCGTGCCGGAGGACGTCACGATCCTGATCGGCGCGAGAGTCCTCGTGTTGCGGCTGCCGGTCTCGACCTTCATGGGGATGATGTTCGGCGAGTTCGTTGAGGCGAGCACCTCGGAGGCGTAGTTGTAGGTGGAGGAGGTGGAGGACGGGAACGCGGTCACCGGGGTGACCTGGAACGTGGCCGGGAGCGTGCAGCCGCTGCAGTTGAAGTACCACCCGTCGATGGAGACGAGGCCGTTCGGGAGCACGAAGTAGGTCTTGCTCATCCCCGTCATCGTGGAGAAGATGGACTTCGGCCTCGGCATCACGCCGACCGCGGTCATCTTGATCTCGCCCGAACTGGTGGGACCGCAGAACACGGTGTCACCGGAGTAGTAGCACAGCGCGTTGTTCATCTGCGTCTGGGCATAGACCGCGTCGCTGGTGGTCAGGTTCGTCATGGTCGCGTACGTGGTGTACGTGCCGCTGTCCCAGGTGAGACAGATCGACTGGGCACCGGCGATGCACACGCTCATCCCGGTGTTGCCGCCCGAGAGAGCGGCCAGGTCGGTGACGCCGGCGTAGCCGCTGTCCACCCAGTTCGAGTTGTTGCGGATGTTCCCGCACTTCATGCGACCTGCCGTGGTGATGACACAGGCCGGGGTGTTCAGCCAGTCACCACTCCAGGAGTTCCCGAGGACGATCCGGGAGACCCCGGTCTGCACGGTGATCCACAGCGAGGAGCTGCGGTACGAGCCCGGGTTGTTCTGGTCCTCGAAGCCCGAGCCCACGCACCTGGCATTGCTGCCGAGCACGATGCAGGTGGTCCGGTTGGTGACTGTCACGTCGGTGACGCCGGTGAGGGGGGTGCCACCGGAGACGGCGGTGACGGGGGCGGAAGTGGACGAGGTGGTGGTGCCGTCGCCCAGCTGGCCGTACACGTTGTCACCCCAGCACTTGAGCCCGCCGTTCGAGACGATTGCGCAGCCTGCCGAATCGACATAGCTGTTGTTGTTCCAGGTCTGGAGGGTCCGCACCACTGTCGCATCGGAGAGCGACGAACCGAGACCCGACTGGGTGGCGAATGCGGGGGTCTGCGTCTTCACCGTGGGGCAGTTGGAGACGCAGCCCATCGGCGCGCCCTCCAGCTCGATGGAGCCGATCTTGTACGTCCCGGTGACGGTGGCGGCTGACGCGACCGGCGCTGGCGCAACGGGGGAGAGCGTGAGCATCCCGCCGACCAGGGCGAGAACGGGGAGAAGACGGGCGCGGAAAGTCATGGGGCGAGACTATGCCTCCCCCGGGAATTTGGAAATGAAAGACAGTGATTTGCCCCTGGGAAAGGCACCGACTTGCTCAGTTGTCGGTGAACTGGAGCGCCGGGCGGGTCTCGATTGCGGGGAGTGACCAGAAGAGGTCGCGCAGCAGGATGGTCTCGTTCACGTTCAGGGCCAGCCGCCCGAGTGTCTTGTGGATGCGGTCGACCGCCTCGAGATAGCTCTCGGGCCGGTGCAACTGGCGGCCCGAGAGGAGTTCCCCGCGGTACACGTTCGCGATCTCGGCCAGGCCGGCCCGCAGCTCGTCGGTGCGGTGCCTGCGCAGCTCCCTCTTGTGGCGGTCCTCCAGTGTCTTCTTGCCGCCGCGCTTCACGCCCATGGCGGCCATGTTTGCCTCCAGGTCGGCGGCCTCCTGCTCGTGCCGGCGCTCCAACGGGCCGGCTGCCTCGTCGATGAGGGCGAGCACCTCGTCCACGATCGCGACGACGGTCGAGCCGGAGCCGTCCACCCGCCGCGGGATACCGGCGAACTGCTCACGGCGGTGCACGAGCTGCGGGTCCGTGGCGAGCAGGCGCGCACGGTCGAGGCTGCCGTGCGCAGCGGCCGCGGCCTGTGCCGCGGTGGAGGGTGCGATGCCTGCCTCGACGAGCGCGGCGGTGATCGTCTCTGTGTCGATGAGCCCGAAGTGCACGGCGAGGCAGCGCGACGCGACGGTGACGAGTGTGTCGACCATGGTGTCGGCGAGGAGGATGATGTGCACGCCTTCGGCCGGCTCCTCGAGGGTCTTCAGCAGGCGAACGGCCGCGGCGGGCTGCATGAGGTTGACCTCGTGCATGATGATCACCTTGCGGGCGCCCTCGACGGCAGTGGTGCCGGCCATGCGGATGACGTCATCGGCCTGGTCCTTCAGGATCGACGCACCGTCACGGCGCACCTCGTGCACGTCCGGGTGCACGCCGCGCATCACGAGGTCGTTGGCGCGCTCGGCGGGGTCATCGGTGCCTGATATGAGCACGGCGGCGAATGCCCGGGCTGCTGTCTCCTTGCCGCAGCCCTCCGGGCCGACGAGCAGGTACGCGTGGAGCGGGCTGGCGGCAGAGCCGCGGAGCAGGCCGACGGCGGAGTCCTGCCCGGGGACCGCTGACCACACGGACGCTGTTCCCTGACCCATGGCCGAAGATTACAGAGAGAGTCTGTCGCGGACGCGCGTGCGGATGTCCGCCTCCACGTCGTCCTTCGGTGCGGTGCCGTCGACAACGACGAACCGTCCGGGGTCCGCCGCGATCAACTCATGGAACCCGTCGTTGATGCGGGCGAAGAACTCCGCCCCCTCGCGCTCGAAGCGGTCGAGGTTCCGCTTGGCGAGACGCTCGTTCAGGATCCCGGTGGGGACGTCGATGAACACCACGAGGTCCGGGAGACGCCCCTCCAGCGCCCACGTGCTGATGGAGAGGAGCTCCGCTGTGCCGAGCATGCGGCCGTGGCCCTGGTAGGCGAGTGTGGAGTAGATGCTGCGGTCGCTGACCACGTGCTGGCCGCGCTCCAGTGCCGGCTTGATGACCTCTGCCATGTGCTGGGCACGGTCGGCCGCCATGAGGAGCGCCTCCGTGCGCGGTGACATGTCGGTGTTCTCCGTGTCGGCGAGGATCCCGCGCAGGAGCCCGCCGATGCGCGTGCCGCCGGGCTCGCGCGTGATGACGGCACCGAGGTGCTCGCCGAGGCGCTTCGTGTGGGTGCTCTTGCCGCAGCCCTCCAGGCCCTCGAGTGCGATGTAACGGGCTGTCACTCGTTGCCCGGCTTGTCGTCGGCCGGCTTCCTGGCTGGAGACTTCTTTGCAGCGGTCTTCTTCGGAGCGCTCTTCTTGGCCGGGGACTTCTTTGCCGCAGACTTCTTCGCAGCGGTCTTCTTCGTCGTGCTCTTCTTGGTGGCAGGGGCCTTGCGCGCGCCGGCCTTCTTCTTCGGGCCGCCGTTCTCGGCCACGTAGTCGCGGCGCAGCTGCAGCAGCTCGTACGCACGTTCGTTGGTCATGGCCTCCATGCGGTCACCCTTGGTGAGGCCCGCGTTCGTCTCGCCGTCGGTCACGTAGTCACCGAAACGGCCCTCCTTGCCCACGACGTTCTTGCCACTCACGGGGTCGGTGCCGAACTCGCGCAGCGGTGGCTTGGCGGCGGCACGGCCGCGCCCGAACACACGGGGCTGGGCGAGCAGCACGAGCGCGTCGTCGATCGTGACTGTGAGCAGTTGCTCCTCGTTCTGCAGTGAGCGGCTCTCCTTGCCCTTGCTGACGTACGGGCCGTACCTGCCGTTCTGGGCGGTGACCGGCTGGCCGTCGGCGGGGTCCGTGCCGAGCGTGCGGGGGAGGGAGAGGAGGTCGATCGCGTCCTGCAGGGAGATGCGCTCGATGTTCATCGTCTTGAAGAGCGACGACATCTTCGGCTTCTCGAGACCTGCGGGAGGCTCGTCCATGGTGCCCCACTGCACGTACGGGCCGTAGCGGCCCGACTTGGCGAACACGGGGTGGCCGTTCCACTCGCCGATCGGCGTGTCACCCTTCGGCGCGTTGAGGAGGGCGACGGCCACCTCCACGGTGAGCTCGTCCGGCGTGAGGGTGTCCGGCACGCCGGCGGTGTTCTCGCCGCAGCGCACGAACGGCCCGTACTGGCCCGGCTTCACCACGATCTGCTCGCCGGTCTCGGGGTGGATGCCGACGGGGAACGTGTTGACGGCGGCGGCGTCGATGGAGTCAAGCCGTGCCGCGACGATCCCCTTCAGGCCCTCCTGGCCGTCGTCACCGAAGTAAAACTCGTGCAGCCACCGTTCCTTCTGCTGCTCGCCCTTGGCGATGGAGTCGAGGTCCTCATCGACCCCTGCGGTGAACTCATAGTCCACGAGCCTGGTGAAGTTGTCGCGCAGCAGGCGGATGACGGAGAACGCGACCCACGTGGGCACGAGCGACGTGCCCTTCTTCCAGATGTACCCGCGGTCGAGGAGCGTGGTGAAGATGGATGCCCACGTGGACGGTCGGCCGATGCCCTTCTCCTCCAGCACCTTCACGAGGGATGCCTCGGTGTAGCGCGCCGGCGGCGTGGTGGTGTGCGAGGTGGACCCGTACTCGCGCACGGGGACCGTCTGCCCGTCGGTGAGTGCGGGGAGGAGCGCGCTGTCCTCGTTGTCGCTGGTCTCGCCCTCGTCCACGGACTCCTCGTATGCCGCGCGGTAGCCCTGGAACGTGATCGTGGTGCCGCTGGCCGAGAACTCGCAGTCGGTGCGCGCGGCGTCGTTCGCGACCGCACCCAGTCGCACCGTCACCGTGGTGCCGTTGGCATCGGGCATCTGCGAGGCGAGCGTGCGCTGGTAGATGAGGCGGTAGAGGTTGAGCTCCTGGCCGTTCAGCTCGCCCTGGAGCTGCTGCGGCGAGCGCAGCGGCAGCGCCGGCCGGATCGCCTCGTGGGCCTCCTGGGCGTTCTTCGACTTGTTCGGGAACGTGCGTTTTGTGGGGTTCACATGGTCGTTGCCATACTCGCGGGCGATGTGCGAGCGGATCTCCGCGACTGCCTCGTCGCTCAGCACCACGCTGTCGGTGCGCATGTACGTGATGTAGCCGCGCTCGTAGAGGGACTGCGCGGTGCTCATGACCGCGCGGCTGGACAGGCGCAGCTTGCGGCCGGCCTCCTGCTGCAGGGTGCTCGTGGTGAAGGGGGCCTTCGGTGACGAGCGGTAGGGCTTCGGGTCCACGCTGCGCACGACGAGGTCGACGCCGGCGAGCCCGTCCACTAGTTCGGTGGCGCGCCCCGCCTTCATCACGAAGACCTCGGCACGGGCGGCACCTGCCTGGTTGAAGTCGCGGCCGGTGGCCACGCGCGTGCCCGAGAGAGACACGAGTTTGGCCGTGAAACTGGGCGCCGTGCCGGTGACGGCCTCCAGGGAGAAGTAGTCGGCCGTCACGAATCTCTGGCGCTCCTCCTCCCGCTCCACGATGAGCCGCAGGGCCGGGCTCTGCACCCGCCCGGCGGATAGGCCCCGGTTGATGCGCCGCCACAGCACGGGGGAGACCTCGTAGCCGAACAGGCGGTCGAGGATGCGGCGGGTCTCGGCGGCGTCGACCAGCCCGTAGTCGATCCCGCGGGGGTTCGCCACGGCTTCTCTAATTGATGCCGCATTGATCTCGTGGAAGACCATGCGGTGCACCGGGACCCGGGGCTTCAGGTACTCGAGGAGGTGCCAGCTGATGGCCTCGCCCTCGCGGTCCTCGTCCGTTGCCAGGTACAGGGCATCAGCGTTCTTCAGGGCCGCCCGCAGGTCCTTGACCACGTTCCGGCCCCTCAGGGTCAGCTCGTACTCGGGCTTGAAACCGTTGTCGACATCGACCGCCAGGCCCTTGCTGGGCAGGTCGGCGACGTGGCCGACCGATGCCCGGACGTCGAAATCCGGGCCCAGGTACTGGGCAATCGTCTTGGCCTTGGCGGGCGATTCGACGATGACGAGGGACTTGGCCATGGGGGCACAGGGTATGGGCGAACGTGTCGCCGTTTCCCACCTCCGCCCGCAAACCCTTGCCGCACAAGGGTTTGTGCGTCAGTTGATGACGTGGTGGTGGTGCTTGCCCTCCACGTGGATGCGGGGCAGCACCCTGTCCAGCCACTTCGGGATCCACCAGTTGCGCTCCCCGAGGAGCTCCATGGTGGCGGGCACCAGGACCATGCGCACGATCGTCGCGTCGATGAACACGGCAACGGCCATCCCCATGCCGAAGAGCTTGAGCTGCCGGTCCGGCGCCAGGACGAATGCGGCGAACACGCACACCATGATGAGTGCGGCCGCGGTGATGACCCGGGCCGTGGCGGCCACGCCGTCGGCGACTGCGGTGGCGTTGTCCCCGGTGGCGTCGAACTCCTCCTTCATGCGGGAGAGGAGAAACACCTCGTAGTCCATGGAGAGGCCGAACACGATGGCGAACAGGAACATGGGTGCCCATGCCTCGACCGGCCCGGGCTTGCCCACGCCGAACAGGTCAGCCATCCAGCCCCACTGGAACACGGCCACGATCACGCCGTACGCGGAGCCGACGGAGAGCAGGTTCATGAGCACGGCCTTCAGCGGCACGAGGACGCTGCGGAAGACCGCCATCAGCAGCACGAACGACAGCACGAGGACGATCGCGATAAGGAAGAAGAGCCGTTCCGTGAGGTAGTCGGAGAAGTCGATGCCGCTCGCGGTGAAGCCGCCGACGTACGCGTCGACGCCGCTGGCCGGGATGACCTCCTCGCGGAGACGGTGCACGAGGTCACTCGTGGCCTCGTCCTGCGGCGCGGTGGCGGGGTAGGCGATGACCATGCCCACCTCCTTGCTCGGCAGCGGGACGGGCACGGCCGCGGCCATCCCCTCCGCGCTTCCGATCGTGCCGGCGAACGCCTTCATGGCGGCCGGGTCCGCGGGCGTGGTGCCGCCCACCGCGATGTAGAGGGGTCCGTTGAAGCCGGGCCCGAAGCCCTCGCTGATGAGGTCGTAGGCGCGGCGGACGTCGGTGTCCTTCTGTGCGTTGCCGTAGTCGCTGAAGCCGAGGCGCAACGAGAACATCGGCATGGCGAGTGCGCCGAGCACCAGGACGGACGCAAGGAGCGATCTCCACGGGTGGCGCTGCACCACGCGGCTCCACCGCCACCACACGGTGTGCTGGTGGTTGTTCTGCGCCCTGTGGGGAATCGGGCGGCGCAGCCCCGCCACGAAGATGCGTGCGACCTGCACGGCGGCACCGGCGGCCACGCCGGCGAGGAGCACCTCGATGCTGTGGGCGAAAATCGCGACCATGCCGGCCACCACCACGGTGCACAGGGTGATGACGGCGGCATAGCTGGTGTTGTCGATGCGCTCGCCGAGCATGGCGAGGAGGGCCGGGAGGAGTGAGACGGCGGCGACGATCATGATGGCAACGCCGATCGCCATGGCGACCGCGAACCCGCTGACGAACGCGAGCCCGATGGACATGAGACCGAGGAGGGCCACGATCACGGTGATGCCCGCGAACACGACGGCACGGCCGGACGTGTCGATGGCCTCCGCGACGGAGTCCTCCACAGAGAGGCCGTCGTGGAGCGCCTCGCGGAACCGCGTGACGATGAAGAGCGCGTAGTCGATGCCGACGCCGAGACCGATCATGGCGACCATGGAGGTGGCCTCGCTCGGCATGGACATGAGGTTGCTCACGACCGCCACGATCCCGGAGGCAATGAGGAGCCCGAGGAGGGCGATGCCGATGGGGAGCCCCATGGCGATGACCGACCCGAACGCGATGACGAGGATGATGACCGCCGCGAGGAGGCCGAGCGCCTCGCTCTCGGGCAGCTCGAAGTCTTCGAACGCCACGCCGCCGTATGCGACCGTGGGGACCGCGGCCCGCAGGCCCGCCGTGGCCTCCTTGATCGCGTCACCCGTCTTGACCATCGCGTCGCGCTCGCCGCGGGCCGAGTTGACCTGGATGAACGCGACGGTGCGGTCGCGGCTGACCTGGTTGGCGAACTCGTAGGGGCCCTGCACGCTCACGCCGGGGAGCTCGGCGATCTCCGCGACGGCGCCGGTGAGCGCGGACTTCACGGCCGGGTCGTCGATGCCCTTGTCGGACTTGACCACGACCTGGGAGGTGATGCCGCCCTCGCCGGGGCTCACTTTCGCGAGCATCTCCTGGGCGACTGCCGCCTCGCTGTCGGGCTGGCTGAACTCGGTGCGGAAGTCGTTTCCGACCGCGCCGCTTGCCAGCGTGATGACCACGGCGAGCGGCAGCCAGATGCCGAACACCATGAGCCTGCGGTGACGGACGGAGAACGTGGCCAGGCGACGGAGCATCAGGAAAGGCTACGAGTCCTGCCGTGACGGGGTGCGGGCGCAGGTACCGTTTCGGGCAGATGGATGCACATGTCACACGCGGCGACGGCACCGGAAACGGTGTGCTCTCCGGCCGCGTGACCAGGCTCGACCGCGGGTGGAGCACGGTGCTGCTCGACGACGGCACCACGGTCAGGGTGCGCAACATCGGCATGGAGGTCGCCGTCGGTGACATGGTGCGCGTGGACGCCGCGGTGGAGCGAGTGGAGCACGTGGAGGAGCGCCGAAGTGCGCTGATCAGGCGGGCCAGTTTCGAGGGTGCGCGGGGTCTCCGCCAGGTCGTGGCGGCGAACATCGACACCGTGTTCCTCCTGCACGCGGTGACGGCGCCGCCGAACGGGCGCCGCCTGGAGCGTGAACTGGTCCTCGCCTTCGACAGCGGCGCGCAGCCGGTGATCGTGCTGACCAAGCTGGATGCCGTGGATGACGGCTATGCGGACGAGGTGCGGGCAGTGCTCGGGCAGGTGTCCCTCGATGTTCCTGTCGTCATGGTCAGCAGCCGCACGGGAGAGGGCCTCGACGGCGTCAGGGCCTACTGCCGCAACGGCGGCACGGTCGCGTTCATCGGTGCGAGCGGCGTCGGCAAGTCGACGCTCGTGAACGCCCTCGTGGGGTCAGAGGTGCAGAGGACGGGGGAGGTGCGCGACGACGACCAGCGCGGCCGCCACACCACTGTCGCGGCCGAGCTCGTGCCTCTCGCGGATGGCGGTTGGTTGCTGGACACACCCGGGCTGCGCGCCGTCACGCTGTGGACGAGCGGTCACGGCATCGAGCGCGCGTTCCGCGATGTGTTCGACCTGGCGGACGGGTGCAGGTTCCGCGACTGCAAGCACATGGACGAACCGGGGTGCGAGGTGAACGCGGCGATCACGGACGGGCGCCTCGACAGGGTGCGCCTCGACTCCATGCGCCGCCTCGTGGCCGAGGAACTGGCACTCGAGGAGGAGCAGCGCGAGCGCGAGAAGGCGTTCGACAAGCGCGGCGCGCGGCGGTCGCCGGGCCACCGCGGCGGCTGATCCGCACGATCAGACCGGCACAGTCAGGCGAGCACAATCAGACCGGCAGAGTCAGGCCGGAGCGTCTCAGCGGAAACGGATGCCGACCACGGCGCCGCCGCCCGGTTTGTCCCGCACGAAGGTTTCGGCGTCGTTGTCCTCTGCACACTGCGCCACGATCGCGAGACCGAGGCCCGAGCCCGGCATGGAACGCGTGCCCACGGCGCGGTAGAAGCGGTCGAACACGTGCGGCTTGTCGCTGTCGGGGATGCCGGGTCCGTTGTCGCGGACCTCGAGTGACTGGTCGGCCACCCACACCTCGACCCCGCCGGAGCCGGCGGAGAACTTGACCGCGTTGTCCACCAGGTTCGACACCGCACGCTCGAGCTGGTGCGGGCGGGCGACCACGATGGTCCCCGACCCGGTGTGCAGGGAGACAGGCATCAACGTGCGGCGCTGCGCCCGTGCGACCACCTCGGCGGCGACGTCGGCGAGGTTCACCGGTATTGCTTCTTCGTTCGCGCGGTGGTCTGTGGCGAGCGAGCTGAGCTCCCCGCTGAGTGCCGTGAGCTCGTCGATCTCGGCGCGCATGTCGGCGAGGATCTCGGCCCGGCGGGTGTCGTCCAGGCCAGGCCGCTCCAGCAGCTCGGTGTTGGCGCGGAGGCTGGTGAGGGGCGTGCGCAGCTCGTGGCTGGCGTCCTGCACGAGCTGCCGCTGGCGCGAGAGGCTGCGGCGCAGGGCGGCGACCATGGTGTTGAAACTGCCCGCCAGCGCTCCCACCTCTCCTGCCCCGCCCGTGGGGATGTCGTGGGAGAGGTCCTGCGTGGCGGCGATCGTCTCGGCGGTCGACGCGAGGTCCTCGATGGGCCGCGAGATGCGCCGCGCGAACCACCAGCCGATGAGTGCCGCGATGACCACCTGGATGGAGGCGAGCACGGGGAACCAGCGCCGCATGCCGTTGCGCGCGTTCACGACGACCTGCATGTCCTTGGCGAGCTGCAGCCACGACCCGTCGTTCAGCCGCACGGTCAGCGTGCGGAAGCGCTTGCCGTCGATGAGGGTGCTGGACCGGTGGACCTTCTGCGCGCCGACCTCCAGCGCCCTGTCGGCGTCATCCATGGGGAGGGTGGGGTACTCGCGGCGCTTGATCACCTGGCCGTCCGGGAGCATCACCTGGGTGATCGCGTCGACCTCCGTCTGCAGGATTGCCTGGTTGACGGGGCCGCGGCCGAACGCGTCGTTCCAGCTGAAGCGCGGTTCGGCGACGATCGCGAGGATGCGGGTGGCGCGCTGGTTGAGCGACGTGTCCACCTGGCGCTCCAGCTGGTTCGAGGCGATCGTGTACGCCCCGAGGCTCATCGCCATGGTCACCGCGAGCACCATCACGCTCGTGAGGACCGCGAAGCGGGTGCGCAGGTTCACGACTCCCTCACCGTGTAGCCCACGCCGCGCACGGTCCACACCAGGCGCGTGCCGCCGTCCTCCTCCGTCTTGCGGCGGAGGTACCCGATGTACACGTCGAGCGACTTCGACGACGTCTCGAAGTCGTAGCCCCAGATCTCCTCGTAGATCTGCTCGCGCGTGAACACCTGGCCGGGCTTCTGCATGAGCATCTCGAGCAGGTCGAACTCCGTCTTGGTGAGGTTGATGATTCGGTCACCACGTTTCACCTCGCGCGTCATGGGGTTTAGCACCAGGTCCCCGACGCGCACGGTGGACGCGCTGCCCGACGCGGCGGACCCGCGGCGCAGCAGTGCGCGGCACCGCGCGAGCAGTTCGTCGACGGCGAACGGCTTCACCAGGTAGTCATCCGCGCCGGCGTCGAGGCCCGCCACCCTGTCGCCGACCTCGTGACGGGCGGTGAGGAGCAGGATCGGGACAGTGATCCCGCGGTGCCGCGCCTCCCGGCAGACTGACAGACCGTCGGCGAACGGCATCATGACGTCCATGACCGCGAGGTCCGGGGTGTGCCGGGTGAGCACCTCGAGCGCCGCGGCCCCGTCGTTCACGGAGGTGACGGCGTAGTTCTCCAGTTCCAGCACCCGCTCCACGGCTTTGCGCACGGAAGGATCATCCTCGGCAACGAGCACTCTGGGGGCGTCCATGGGGTCACGGTAACCCCTGTGGCACAAGGTCTTCCGAGCCCTGGGGGGATTCTTCCCCTCCTCTTACCTGGCTCGTGTTCACTCCTTACCAACGAGGCGGAAAGTGACTGCAGCCGGGAAAGCCCCGGTCACAATCCAACACAGCAAGGAACCCCACCATGAAGACCAACTCCCGTTTCACCAGGGTCGCAGTCGCGAGCGGACTCATCGTCGCGTGCGGCGCCGCTGTCCTCGGCATCACTGGCTTCGCGAGCGCAGAGCTCGCCGGCCGCAACGACGAGGCAGCCGTCGTCGTCCCCGCCGCCGGTGACTCCGGCACCGGCAGCACTGACAGCAGCACCGGCGCCGCAACCGACGACGGCTCCGCCGGCTCGGCATCCGCTCAGTCGGTCGAGGGCACGGCCCCCGTCGCAGATGACGGCCATGACCACGGCCCCCGCACCCCGCTGTCCGCCGCCAACGTCGCGAAGGCGCTCGGCATGACAGAGGCTGACCTGCGCACGGCGTTGCAGACGAAGTCGTTCGCCACGATCGCGAAGGAGAAGAACGTCGACATCGCCGACGTGAAGAAGGCCCTCGTCGCGGACCTGAAGGCCCACCTCGATGCCGAGGTCGCCTCCGGGGAGCACACCCAGGCAGAGGCCGACGCGAAGCTGGCGGCGCTCACCGCGAACATCGACACGTTCGTCGACAGCATCCGTCCCGGCAAGGGCATGGGCCGCCACGGGGCCCCCAGGTTCGTCACCGAGGGCCTCGCCGGCGTGCTGAAGCTGACCGTCGCGGAGATGAACACCCAGCTGCAGTCGGGCAAGACGCTCGCTGACATCGCGAAGACCCAGAACGTTGACATCGCCGACGTGAAGGCACAGCTGCTGAAGGACTACACCGAGAAGGAGCAGGCCGAGGTCGCCTCCGGTGAGCACACCCAGGCAGAGGTGGACGAAAAGATCGCCGAATTCAAGACCCGTCTTGATGACATCGTGAACGGTGTCCGCCCTGCGGGCGGCCCGGGCATGGGCGGCAAGGGCGGTCACGGACACGGTGGCCCCGGCGGACGCGGCGGACGCGGTCACCACGGTGACATGGGCGGCGCGCCCGCCGACCAGGGCAGAGCCACTGCGGAAGGCGCGGGCTTCTCGGCCTAGGCCGGCTGCCGCGCCCGCGGCACAGCCAACGGATCCCCCTTACAGGCGGCCGGTGTCCAGCATCTGCCGGACACCGGCCGCTCTGTCGCGCACGGCATCTGCGTCCGCCAGCTTCTGGGCTGCGCGCACCTGGGTGCCCATGCGCGGGTTGCGGATGAACCTGTCCGCGTGGCGCAGGATGAAGTCCCAGTAGAGAGTGGTGAACGGGCAGGCATCGTCGCCCGTGCGCTTCTTGCGGTCGAAGGTGCAGCCCTTGCAGTAGTCGCTCATGCGGTCGATGTAGGCACCGCCCGCTGCGTACGGCTTGGTGGCCATCATGCCCCCGTCCGCGTGGAGTGACATGCCGATCACGTTCGGCACCATGACCCACTCGGCACCGTCCACGAACGACTCCCACATCCAGTTGTTCATGGCCACCGGGTCGACCCCGGCGATGAGCGCGAGGTTGCCGAGCACCATGAGGCGCTGGATGTGGTGGGCCCACCCGCGCTGCTTCACGTCACCGGCGCAGACGGACACGCAGCGCATGCGGGTCGACGCGGGATCGGTGAATGCCTGCGGCAGGGGGCGCACTGCGCCGAGCTCGTTCTTCCCCAGGTACCCGGGCATCCACAGCCAGTACAGGCCGTGCACGTACTCGCGCCATCCGATGACCTGGCGGATGAACCCCTCCGCCGAGGCAATCGGGACGCGGCCGTTGTCGTATGCCCACTGCACCGCGTCGCACACGTCGGCGGGCATGAGCAGGCCGTTGTTGAGGTACGGCGACAGCATGGAGTGGGCGAGGTGCCAGTTGTCCGTGAGCATGGCGTCCTCGTGCGGGCCGAACGAGGGCAGCAGGTTCTCCACGAAGTGGCGCAGGTGACGGAACGCCCCGGTGCGCGTGGTGGACCACCAGCCCACGGGGTCGTCACCGGTCGCGGTGTCGGGCAGGCCGGCGATCACGTCGAGGTCGATGTTGTCGAGCGGGTCGCGCAGCGGCTCGCCCCACGGGTTGGAGCCGTCGCGCGGAGGAGGCTCGCGGTTCTCTGCGTCGAAGTTCCACTTCCCGCCGGCTGGTTCGTCGCCGTCCATGAGGTACCCCAGGCGCACGCGCTGGCGGCGGTAGAAGTCCTCCATCTTCAGGGACTTTCGCGTAGCCGCCCACGCGGCGAAGTCGCCCTCCGGGGTGAGGAACTGGTTGGACGGAACGGTGGCCACGCCGAGACGTTCCATCAGCGCCCGACCGGCGATGCTGTTCGGCGCCGTGGCGGTGATCTCGCTCTTCGGGTGCTTCTGCCGGTAGCGGGCGAGCCCCTCGCGCATGGTGGGTGCCTGCACATACTCCACCACGAAGCCGTCCGAGCGCAGTTCCTCGGCGAAGTGGCGCATGGACGAGATGATGAAGTGCAGACGCTGGCGGTGCCACCCGCGCGACCCGCACTTGTGCGCGGACTCGACCATGAGGATGCGGTGCGACTTCGGGCTGGCGAACTGGAGCGCGCCGATGCGTGTGTTCAATTGGTCGCCCAGCACCCAGATCGTGGGTTTTGCGCTCATGCGGCAGAGATGGACGCCACGACGCTCACCGCCCGGTCGAACCCGTTGTCGGCGAGTCGCCTACGCAGGCGTGGCTCCGTGCACACCACGGCCAGGTCGCCGCCGGCTGCCCGCGCGCGCCCGGCCGCACCGAGGAGAAGACCGAGAGCGGTGTCGTCGAGGTTGCCCGCGGCGTCGAGGTCGACCACGGCGGTGTCGCCGCCCGCGTCTGCCGCCAGTCTGGTGAGCGCGTCGAGGAAACGCGGCACCGTGGCGAGGTCGACGTCCCCCTCGACCACGAGCACGTGGCGGCCCGCGACAGTGGTGCGTCGCGCGGAGAGGTGCATGAGGGTCACGCTAGTGGGTCAGGGAACGGGGCCCATCGGGGGCTCCATCAGCATCACTGCGCCCGCCGACAGCGGGAGGGGCACGGTGACCCGGCCGGCGAAGGCCAACGGGACACGGACGGCGCGGCGCAGGGTCACGCGCACGGTGGTGCCGTCCGTGACGGTCGCGACGAGCGTGCCCGGCGACTCACCCGCCACGAACGCCGATGCCGTGGCGGCGGGGTCCGCCGAGACGGAGGCGAGTCGTGCCGCGTTCCTCGCGGTGTCGGCGAGCGAGAGCACCTGCAGGCACGCCGCGGTGACCGCGATGATGCTCCCGCACAGCACCGCGAACAACGGCAGCAGCAGCGCGAACTCCACGGTGGTCTGGCCGGCGTCAGAGCTGTTCCGTGGCACGGCCGATGATCCCCTCGAGGAGCGTGTCGAGCAGGCCGCCGATCTTGCCCGCCCCGCCGCCGGCCGTGGCCCAGCCGATCGCGAGCAACGCGATGACTGCCGCCACGAGCAGCACGAGTGCGTACTCGGTGGTGGCCTGGCCGCGTTCGTCGGCGGTGTGCGGGTGGTCCTGTGTGCGTCCGTCCATGAATCTCCTTGTGCGTCGTCAGGTTGCGGGGGTGCGAACGGCACCGATCGAGGCCAGGCCGAGCGGAACGACCGCCGTCAGCACGAACGAGGGAAGCACGCAGAGCACGAGGGGAGCAGCGGCCCGGGCGGGGATCCGCCGCACCGCGGCGAGGACGTGGTCACGGTCGCGCGCCCGCAGGTCCGCTGCCGTGCGCGAGAGCGCACCGGCAAGGGGAAGCCCGTCGCGGTGCGCCTGTTCGATCGTTGCGGTGACGGACGGCGCGGTGAGCCGCAGCGGGGAGAGTGACTCGGACAGGGGCCGCCCTTCGTGGAGCATCCGGGCGGCCTCCGAGCACGCCGGGTGCACGGGTGCGAGCGCACCGAGGGCGGCCGGGACGGTGCCGCCGGCCGCGAGATGGACGACCAACGTGTCGGCGACCTGTGCCGCGGCTGCCGAGTGCGACGGGCGCGAGGCCGTGCGGATGATGCGGCGCATCCAGCGTGACCCGGCGAGACCGGCGAGCGACCCTGTGATGATGCACACAGCGGGGCCCGCCGCGGTCAGGCCCCCGCGCACACCGCTGCTGAGCAATGCGGCGCCGCCGAGCATGAGGAAGGGGAGAACGGTGAGGAGGCGTGCCGAGTGCACGGCATACGACACAGCGACCCTCACCTCGCCGTTGAGGTCCTCCTCTGCACGTGCGTTCGCCGCCGCGAGCTCGAGCGCCGCGGGCGAGAGCGCACCCTCTGGCATGCACCCCCGCAGCACGGACAGCTGAGGGTCCGCCGCGGACGGCGCGCGGGACAACACGTCTGTCAGCGTCCCGCCCGCGGCCAGGTCCTCCTGCAGCCGCCTCACCGATGCCGAGCATGTGGGTGCGGTGATGACGGCCTCCGTCGCGGGCAACCCGGCGCGCACACCCCGCGCGATGCCGTCGAACCACTCGGCCTGTGTGGCAGGCACGCCGGGTGCCGCGGGGTCGGCCCGGCGGACCCTGCGGGTGCGTGCAGGTTCCTGGCCCCGGGGCGGGACGAGACGTGCGCGCACCAGGCTGCGGTCGCAGAGTGTCATGACCACGGGCAGGGCGCCGAGCACGGTGATGAGCACGGTGGCGAGCGCGACGAGCAATGCGGCCGTGCTCTCACGCACGGGGCACCTCCATGATCTCGGTGACTCGCCTGGACCCGTCCGCACCCCGGCTCACGTGGACCACTGCGTCGACCGCGCTCCGCACGAGGTCGCCCACAGTGGACGCGGCGAACTGAGGGTGGTCGCGCAGCGCCAGCGTGACCATCCGATCGAGCGCATCGGCGGCACTGCGGGCGTGGACGGTGGTGAGGCACCCGTCGTGGCCGGATGTGAGCGCGAGGAGCATGTCGACGACCTCGCCACCGCGGACCTCGCCCACGACAAGGCGGTCCGGCCGGAGACGCATCGACGCGCGCACCAGGTGCTGGGCCGTGACCTCGCCGCTTCCCTCGGCCCCGGGCGGTCGTGTCTGGAGACGCACCACGTGCGGCTGCTCCAGGCGCAGCTCCGTGGTGTCCTCGATCAGCACGATGCGCTCGCGCACGGGCACGCACCGCGCGAGCGAGTTGAGCAGCGACGTCTTCCCGGACGATGTCGCGCCCGACACCACTATGTTGGCCCGACCGGCAACGAGCGAACGAAGGCGCCGCACCTCCTCCAGCCCGGCGAAGGCCCCGAGCGGCAGGACTCCGGTGGCGAAGCGCCTGATGCACACAGTGGGGCCGTCGACTGCGACGGGTGGCAGAACGATGCAGGCCCGTGACCCGTCAGGAAGCTGCAGGTCGACGACAGGGGAGTTGAGGTCGACACGACGGCCGGAGAACCTCGTGACCCTCTCGATCGACTGGGACACCTGCAGGGGGCTGAGCGACCCGGCGCGCCGGATGGTGCCGTTCTCCTCCGTCCATACGGTGCCGTCACCGGTGACCATGACCTCTTGCACCTCCCCGCCCATCCACGGGTCGAGTGCGCCGAACTGTGACGTCACGACGCGGGCAGCAGGTGACCGAACAGGTCCGGCCAGCGCGTGGTGAGCACCCCTGCGTCGACGGCGCGCGAGACCGATGCGTCGACGGGGAGGCTGGCGACAACCGGCACACCGAGGACGTTCGCCACATCCCGTTCAGTCAGTGCACGTCCTTCGTCGCGGACGAGCACGATGCCGCTCGGCCGCGGTGCACGCACGGCACGTCGCAACGAGAGGTAGCAGGGCCTCGTGACGAGCCACGTGTCCCGGGCGGCAGAGCGAACGTCGTCGGGCACGAAATGGGTGCCGGCATCGATGACGACGGGGAAGTCGAACCCGGCGAGCGCAGCCGTGAGGTCGGCCCAGCGCGGTGCGCCCTGCACGAAACGCGCACCGGGGTGGATGACGAGCAACTGGGCCGTCGCCTCCTCGCCGAGTGCCAGCAGGCCGTCCGCGCCGGCGGAGTGCGCCTCGCCCAGCCAGTCGTTCAGGCCGGGAGAGTCGGTGTCCGCCATGCCGAGCGCCGGCCTCGAGTCACCGCACATGTCGATGAGGAGAGCCCTGCCGTGGCGATGTGCGCGCGCCAGTGCGAGCGCCGCCGCGGTGACCGTTGCTCCGGCGCCGCCTTTCGTGGAACAGATGATTGTGTGCATTCCGCCTCCGTGTTGCCGGGAGGCATTCGAGAAATGCCTCCCTGTCCTGGGGAGGCGAATGTGTGTGGGGCGCGGCCTGCGGCGGAACGGTCAGGTGTTGGCCAGGTTGCGCAGCGGCAGCCCGTTCACGTGACGCGACAGGTTGTCCAGGAAGATGGCCTGGCTGCGGGCCCCGGTGGAGGTGCTGGTCGCCGAGTTGTGCGGGGTGATGATGACGTTCTCCATCGCCCACAGGGGACTGTCGGGAGGGAGCGGTTCCACCGCGAACACGTCGAGGCCCGCCCCACCGAGCGCACCCGACTGCAGCGCGGCGATCATGGCCTGCTCGTCGACCAGCTCGCCGCGCCCCACGTTGATGAAGCGCGCACCCGGTCGCATGGCGGCGAATGCTGCCGCCCCGAAGATCTGCCGTGTGTCCGGCGTGAGGGGGAGTGCGGACACCACCCAGTCGGCACGGCCGAGAACGTCGTGGAGCCGGTCGAGCCCGTGCGTCACGCACGGCTCGTCACCTGCCGGGGTGCGGCGCACCGCCTCCACCTCCATCCCGAGGGCGGTCCCGAGCCGGGCCACCTCGATGCCGATGGGACCCATGCCCACGACGGCGAGACTCGCGCCGTCCAGTTCCGTGAAGCGGTGCTGCTCCCACCGCCGGGCATCCTGGTCGCGCATCCACCTCCGCATGTCGCGGCTGAGCGCGAGCATGTACAGAACGACTGTCTGGGCGATGGGTGACGCGGACGAACCCGACGCCGTGGTGAGGAGCACCCCCCGCGCCATGAGGTCCACGAAGAAGGGGCTGTCGACGCCGGCGGAGAACGTCTGCAGCCACCTCAGGTTGCGCGCCTTCAGGATGGACACCACGAACCCGCGCGACCTGTCCGGCCAGCAGTCGGCGCTGAAGAAGGCGATATCGACCGTCTCGAGAACGTCGTCGGGGAACGGGACGTCGGCGGAGTACACGAGCGGCTCGACGGACGGGTCGATCGAACGGATCGCGTCACCGTGGAGGTCCCACACTGTGTCGCTCAGCATGAGCACCGTGCGTCCGTCCGGGGTGGCCATGGGCACACCTTAGGGACGCACGGAACGCATCCAAGTACCGTGAGATGCGTGCGCGTCGCCATCGCTGTCCTTGTTGCTCTCGGAGTCGTCCCCGGGCACCTGGGCTCGGGTGACGACGTGAGGCCCCGTGACACCGTGAGCGTGGTGCAGACCGTCACCCCGGCGTTCCCCCCCGGCGTGCGTGTCGACATCGTCGGCGGGGACACGTTCCTGCGCGTGCGCGCCAGCGGGCACTCGGTCACCGTGGCCGGGTACGAGGACGAGCCGTACCTGCGCATCTCTGCAGCAGGGCTGGTGGAGGAGAACACCGCGTCGCCGACGTCGTTCATCAATGCGTCCCGCTACGGCGGGACGTCAGGGTCAACCGCGGACGCTCTGCCCGTGTGGCGCACGGTCGCGTCGGACGGCACCGTGATGTGGCACGACCACCGCATCCACTGGATGAGCCCCACGCGCCCCGCCGTCATCGACCCCGACGGCACGGTCCTGCGCTGGGACGTGCCGGTGGCGGTCGACGGGGTGGTGCACACCGTCCGCGGGACTCTGTACCTGCGCGACAGGGCAAGCAGGGCCTGGTGGGCCGCCGGCCTCGCGGGAATCGCACTGGCTGCACTGCTCGCCAGGTCGCACAGGCGGCGGTACCACGCCGCCGTGGCCACCGTGGGTGCGTGGTCGGCGCTGACGGGGTTCCTGCAGTGGGTGGCACTGCCGGCCGGCGCACGGATCACGCCGCTCATGCTCGTGTTCGGTGCGGGGACGGCACTCACCGGGGCTGCGGCCCTGGTGGTGGCCCGTCGCACGGACCTGCGCAGTGACTGGGTGGCATCGTCGCTCGCCGCCGGCGCGGGTGCCGCGATGCTCGTGGTGACGTGGATGTCCTACGAACAGGTGACGAGCGCGTACGTGCCGATGGCGGGGCCGGTGTGGACCGCGCGTGCGAACGTGGCCGTGCTCCTCGGCTTCGGGATCGTTGCCGTCATCGACGGCGTGATGCGCGTGATGCGCGTGGAGTCAGACGCTCAGTAGGTCGCGCGCGCCGGTGTCCGACGAGGGGTGGCGCAGCTTGCTCATCGCGCGTGCCTCGATCTGGCGGATGCGCTCGCGTGTGAGGTTGAAGTGCTCGCCGACCTCCTCGAGGGTGCGCGGCTCGCCCTTGCCGTCGAGACCGAAGCGCAGGCGCAGGATCTCGCGCTCACGCTCGTCGAGCGGGGCGAGGAGACGCTGGATCTCCTCGGGCAGGAGTGCGGTGGCGGCGACCTCGAAGGGCTGCTCGGCCGAGCGGTCCTCGACGACGTCACCCAGCTCTGCGTCGCCGTCCTCGCGCAGCGGCTCCGAGAGAGACAGCGGCTCGGCGGCGAAGCGGAGGGCCTCAGTGACCTTGTCCTCGGGCATCTCGACTTCCTTGGCGAGCTCTGCGAGCGTGGCCGGGCGGCCGTACTTCAGCTCGAGGCGCGAGCGGGCCTTCTGCAGGCGCGCAAGGGTGTCGCCGGCATGAACGGGGAGGCGGATGGTGCGGCCCGTGTTGGCGATGCCGCGGGTGATCGCCTGGCGGATCCACCATGTGGCGTACGTGGAGAACTTGAAGCCCTTGCGCCAGTCGAACTTTTCGACGGCGTGCATGAGGCCGAGGTTGCCCTCCTGGATGAGGTCGAGCAGGGGCAGGCCGGATGCCTGGTACTTCTTGGCGATGGACACCACGAGCCGCAGGTTTGACTGCACGAACGCGCGCTCGGCGACCTCGCCTTCGCGGACGGCCTTGCGCAGCTCTCGCTTCTTGGTGGCGTTCAGGCTCTTGGCCTTGGCCATCTCCTCGGCAGCGGCCTTGCCGGCCTCGATGGCCTTGGCGAGGCGGACCTCGTCGTCCTTGGTGAGGAGTGCGTACTGACCGATGTCGGTGAGATAGAGACGGACCAGGTCCTCTTCGTCGCGGTCAATGCGATCCTTCGCCACGTGCTCACCCCGTCGTTCCACCCGGCCCGGTTGACCGAATAGGGGCAGGATACCGACAGCATGTGGCGACACAACAGGTCTAACGCACAAGAAAAATCGGCATTTCCGCCGCCGCGCGGGAGTTCTCATCGGTTCTCTGGTCGCTCTCGTTTTCTGGCAGAGTTGGCACGTGGCAGACGATGCAGCCCAGGGTCGAGACGGTGAGTCAGGTGAGCCCGTAGAGCCCGTAGACGTGGAGCTCGTCATCGTCACGATGACGTTCGATGCTGCCGACATGGGGTCGCTCGTCGCGGTCCTCTCCAAGTACGTGGTGCTCACCCGCATGGAGCAGGGGTGCCGCAACGTCGACATGATCGTGAGCGACACGAAGCCGAACCGGATCAAGATCATCGAGAAATGGGACGGCCCCGCCGCCCAGGAGTCCCACTTCAACGGCGGCACGATGGTGGAGATGGCGAG
>JBJTCK010000023.1:0-6393 GCA_046091825.1 Actinomycetota bacterium
GAGCGCGGCGATGGAGGCCGCGTTCTGGAGGGCCGCTCGGGTGACCTTGGCGGGGTCGATGATGCCGGCCTTGAGGAGGTCGGTGTACTCGCCGGTGGCCGCGTTGAGGCCCATGGACCCCTTCTCGGACTCCACCCTCTGGACCACGACCGAGCCCTCGAGCCCGGCATTGTCGGCGATGTGCTTGGCTGGGGCCACCAGGGCCTCGTACACGGTGCGGGCACCGGTGGCCTCGTCACCCGTGAGCGACTCGACGACCGTCAGCACCGCCGCACGCGAGCGCAGGAGGGCGGTGCCGCCACCGGCGACCACACCCTCCTCGATCGCTGCACGGGTCACCTTGGCGGGGTCGATGATGCCGGCCTTCAGGAGGTCGACGTACTCGCCCGTCGCGGCGTCGAGGCCGGTCGAGCCCTTCTCTGACTCCACGCGCTGGACCACCACGGAGCCCTCGAGCCCCGCGTTGTCGGCGATGTGACGTGCCGGGGCAACGAGAGCCTCGTACACCGTGCGCGCACCGGTTGCCTCGTCGCCCGTGAGCGACTCGACGACCTTCAGCACGTTCGGGCGGCTGCGGAGGAGCGCGGTGCCGCCGCCTGCGACGACACCCTCCTCGATCGCCGCGCGGGTGGCCGAGATGGCGTCCTCGATGCGGTGCTTCTTCTCCTTCAGCTCGACCTCGGTCGCGGCGCCCACCTTGATGAGGGCCACACCGCCGGAAAGCTTGGCGAGGCGCTCCTGGAGCTTCTCGCGGTCCCAGTCGCTGTCGGTGTTGTCGATCTCGGTCTTGATCTGGTTGACGCGGGCTGCGACCTCTGCCTTGTCACCCGCACCGTCGACGATGGTGGTGGTGTCCTTGGTGATGATCACGCGCTTGGCGCGGCCGAGCAGGTCGAGGGTGACGTTCTCCAGCTTGAGACCGACCTCCTCGCTGATGACCTGGCCACCGGTGAGGATTGCCATGTCCTGCAGCATCGCCTTGCGACGGTCGCCGAAACCGGGTGCCTTCACCGCGGTCGAGTTGAAGGTGCCGCGGATCTTGTTGACCACGAGGGTGGCGAGAGCCTCGCCCTCGACGTCCTCGGCGATGATCAGCAGCGGGCGGCCGGTCTTCATGACGGACTCGAGAGCGGGCAGCAGGGACTGCACCGACGAGATCTTCGAGGAGTAGTACAGGATGTACGGCTCGTCGATGATCGCCTCCTGGCGCTCCGCGTCGGTCACGAAGTACGGCGACAGGTAGCCCTTGTCGAACTGCATGCCCTCCGTGAAGTCGAGCTCGATGCCGAACGTGTTGCTCTCCTCGACGGTCACTACACCGTCCTTGCCGACCTTGTCGATCGCATCGGCGATCACGCCGCCGATCGCCGCGTCGGCGGCAGAGATGGTCGCCACGCTGGAGATGTCGCTCTTGTCGTCGACCTCCTTGGCCTGGGACTTGATCGACTCGACAGCGGCCGCGACGGCCTTCTCGATGCCGCGCTTCAGGCCCATCGGGTTGGCGCCGGCAGCGACGTTGCGCATGCCCTGCTGCACCATGGCCTGGGCGAGCACGGTCGCGGTGGTGGTGCCGTCACCTGCGACGTCATTCGTCTTGGTGGCGACCTCCTTCACCAGCTGTGCGCCCATGTTCTCGAACGGGTCATCGATCTCGACTTCCTTGGCGATCGACACGCCGTCGTTCGTGATGGTGGGGGCGCCGAACTTCTTGTCGAGGACGACGTTGCGGCCCTTGGGCCCGAGCGTCACCTTGACGGCATCGGCGAGCTTGTTCACGCCCGCCTCGAGAGCACGGCGCGCCTCGTCGTGGAACTTCAGTTGCTTCGCCATCGCGGATTACTTCTCCACGACCGCGAGGACGTCGCGGCTGGTGAGGATGAGCAGGTCCTTGCCGCCGTGGCTGATCTCGGTGCCGCCGTACTTGCTGTAGAGAACGGTGTCGCCGACCTTCACGTCGAGCGGGAAGTGCTGGCCCTCGTCATCGCTCCAGCGGCCGGGACCGACGGCGAGCACGGTGCCCTGCTGCGGCTTCTCCTTGGCGGTGTCCGGGATCACGAGACCAGAAGCGGTGGTCTGCTCTGCTTCGCTCGGCTCGACGACGATGCGGTCGTCCAGTGGCTTCAACTTCATGGTTTTCCTCCAGATGCGTGGGTGGATGGGGGTTCCCGACCCAGTGACCCGGGCGGTTAGCACTCAGTCGGTGCGATTGCTAATGATACGGAGGGACCCCACCCGTTGGCAACCGGCCAGCCCGAGTGCTAACCGGGCCAGATGGACACGCCCGGTGCTTCCGCGCCTGCCCAGGCCTACCCGGGACGCCGAGCCAGGAGATCCAAGGTGGGGCCGACAGGCAGGCCGATGACGTTCGTCAGTGACCCCTCCACACGGGCCACCAGGCACATCCCCAGGCCCTGGACCGCATAGGCACCCGCCTTCCCCCGGGGCTCCCCCGTTGCCACGTACCACGAGATTCGCCCCGGGGTCAGTTCCCGGAAGGTGACCCGGGATGTCTCGAGATGGGCCTTTGCCGACCCCGCAGGACCCACCATGACTGCGGTGTGGACCAGGTGCGTGCGACCCGACAGGTCAGCGATGGTCCGGGTCGCCGCGGCATCGTCCGACGGCTGGCCGAGCGACAGCCCGTCGAGGTCCACCACCGTGTCAGCGGCGATCACCGTCGCGCCTGGGTGACGGACCGCGACCGCCGAGTGCTTGAGCGAGGCGAGCCGGCGAGCCAGCTCAGCAGGCTGCTCCCCCGGGAACGGGGTCTCGTCCACGTCGGCGGGGTCAACCACGAACGAGATGCCCCGCGACGAGAGAAGGCTGACCCGGCGGGGCGATCGCGACGCGAGGACCAGTTCCACGCCGCCACCCTACGGGGCACACATTGCGGGCATGGAACAACCACCCGACACCCGATTCCGCGTGCAGAGGTCCCTTGCTACGGTTCACGGCGAGGAGATTGCCGCCCTGTGCATGGACCTGATGCCCGACATTGACACCGCCCAGCTCAGCACCCGTGCGGACGTGGAGACTGCCGTGGTGCTCGTGCGCAAGGATATGGACCACGGATTCGCCGAGCTGCGGAAAGACATGGACCATGGGTTCGCAGAACTACGAAAAGACATGGATCACGGTTTCGCCGAACTGCGGACCGAGATGCGCACCTCACAGGCCGAACTGCGAAAAGACATGGATCACGGTTTCGCCGACATGCGTGCGGAGATGCGCGCAGGTTTCGCCGAGCAGGGGAAGCTCCTGACGGAACAGATCGCCTCGAGTGTGACCCAGTCGCTGCGCTGGTCCATCGTGACGATGGTGTCCATGCAGGCCGTGCTGGTCGCGGCCATCCGGCTCCTCTAGGTCAGCCGCCGCTGAGTGCGGCAACGGCCTCGTCGTCCGGCACCGTCAGGTCGTCGCGGTTCGCGAGGTAGCCCTCGGGCAGCACGACCTTGATGGGGCCGTTCGTGTGGCCGCGCGCCAGACGCTCGCCCCCGGGCACGAGGCGCATCGAATGGTCGAGACCCGCGGACACCCGCAGGAGCTCGTCGAACGATGACACTGTGGCGAACGCACGCCGTGCCTCGGAGCCCACTGGGTAACCGGTGAGGTACCAGCCGGCGTGCTTGCGGAAGTTCCTGATGCCGAAGTCGGCACCCATGACGGACATGAGGCCCTCCGCGTGCGAGGCCATCACGTCCAGGACGAAACCGAGGTCCGGGGACTGCCGGACCGGCCGGTCGGAGAAGGCATCCACGAGGTCGCGGAACAACCAGGGCCTGCCGAGACATCCCCGGCCCACCACGACCCCGTCGCACCCCGTCTGTTCCATCATCGCGAGCGCGTCGTTCGCCTCCCAGATGTCGCCGTTGCCGAGCACTGGGATGTCCTTCACCTCGCGCTTCAGTTCCGCGATTGCCTCCCAGCGCGCCGTTCCTGCGTAGTGCTGCTCGGCAGTGCGGGCGTGCAGGGCGATCATCGCGATCCCCTCCTCCTGTGCGGCACGGCCCGTGTCGAGGAACGTCACGAGATCGTCGTTGATTCCGATGCGGAACTTGCACGTGACGGGCACCCCGAACGGTTCCGCCGCCGAGACCGCAGCGGCCATGATTGCCCGCGTGAGGTTGCGCTTCACGGGAACCGCGGCTCCCCCGCCCTTGCGGGTCACTTTCGTGGCGGGGCAACCGAAATTCATGTCGATGTGGTCAGCTGCGTCCTGCTCGCACAGTGCGCGCACCGCACGACCCACGAACTCCGGGTCGCTGCCGTAGATCTGCAGGCTGCGGAAATCCTCGTCCGGACCGAAGGCGACCATCTTTTTCGTCTTCTCGTTCCCGTGGACCAGTGCGGCGGCCATGACCATCTCGCTCACGTAGACGAGTCCCGGACCGAAGCCGCGGCACTGCGCCCGGAACGGGATGTTCGTGACGCCGGCCATCGGGGCCAGCACAACGGGCACGGGGAACTCGCGACCGCGCAGGACAAGCGGAAGACGGCTCACGGCAGTGTCCCCCTCGGCACCTCGGAGAGCTTGAGGTTGGGGTACGCACCGCAGTCGAGTCCCATCGGCCCGTCGCTGCGGAGGCGGTGCCATGCGGCAGAGGCGATCATCGCGGCGTTGTCAGTGCACATCGCCCGGCTCGGCAGTGCCACTCTCATGCCTGCCTCGGCGCCGCGCCGTGACATCTCGGCACGCAGCAACGAATTGGCCGCGACACCGCCGCCGAGCACGACACCGCGGGCGCCCACCTGCTCTGCGGCACGCAGGGTCTTTGCGCACAGGACGTCAACGACTGCGGCCTGGAACGAGGCAGCGATGTCGACCGTGCCGTTGCCGGGATTGCGCCTGGCGTGGTTCACGACCGAGGTCTTCAGCCCGCTGAAGGAGAAGTCCAACCCCTCGTGCATCATCGCCCGCGGGAAGGCGACCGCGGCGGCGTCCCCCTCCGCCGACACGCGGTCGATCGCCGGGCCGCCCGGGTACCCGAGGTCGAGGAATCTCGCGACCTTGTCGTATGCCTCGCCCGCGGCGTCGTCGATCGTCCGTCCGAGTATCCGGTAGTCACCGTGGCCGCGCATCTCGACGATCATCGTGTGCCCGCCGCTCACGAGCAGCACGACCAACGGGAACTCGAGGCCGGGGTCGTCCAGGAGCCCGGCATACAGGTGCGCCTCGAGATGGTTGACACCGATGAACGGCCTGTCCCACACGAGGGCGAGGGACTTCGCCGCCGACACCCCGACCAGGAGGGCTCCGATGAGACCCGGTCCCGCGGTCGCGGCGACAGCATCGACGCGTGACGGCAGGATCCCGGCCTCGTCGAAAGCCTGGCGAACCACGGGCACGATCGACTCGAGGTGCGCACGGCTGGCGACCTCGGGCACCACGCCGCCGAAACGGGCATGGATGTCGATCTGGCTGCTGACCACCGAGGACAGCACGTCGCTGCCGCCCATCACGAGCGCGGCTGCGGTCTCGTCGCAGCTCGTCTCGATGGCCAGCACCACCGTGGACTCGTCGAAGGAACCTGCCGTGCCCATCAGTTCCCCGGTCTCCGCGACTGGATGTGGTCGAGCCGGTCCGCGAACTCCCGCGTGTCGACCCCGTGGGCCCACATGATGATCGCATCATCGGTGTTCTCGTAGTAGCGCTTGCGCACCCCGGCGGGCACGAAACCGAACCTGCGGTACAGCTGCTGGGCGGCGGTGTTTGTGTTGCGCACCTCGAGCGTCATCGCCGCACAGCCCCTGTCACGGGCGAGGCGGGCGAGGTCGAGCAGCATTTCGGTGGCGACGCCGCGTTGGTGCCACTCCGGGTCGACGGCGATGTTCGAGACGTGCGCGTCGTCGCCGCTGAACATCAGGCCGCCGTAGCCGACCAGCGAGTCGTCCACGTAGGCGACCAGGTAGTAGCGGTTGCCGGCCCGCATCTGGTTCAGTTCCGTCACGAAGGTACGGTGCGTCCACGGCCTCGGGTACAGCTGCTCCTCGATCTCGAGCACCCTGCGGAGGTGGCGCCGCCTCATCGTCTCGGTCGTGAGGGTGTTCGCGGAGCGTTCGCGCATGAAACTCACCGGGCGCCCTCCCTCGTCTGCCAGTTGATCTCGGCGTCAGGGGCGCGCAGGTACGCGGGGACCAGCGCATCGGCTGCGACCGTGAGGTCGCGAGCCGCCCTCAACGCACCGAGTGCGAGCACGTGCTCGGCCGACGGCATCGAGAGGGACGGCGGCCCGTGCTCCGACATCGTCACGGACGCGAATTCATCCGCATGCCGCACGAAACCGGTGCCGACACACAGCACCGGTTCGCCACGGTCCGCGATCGCGATCGCAACGTCGGACGGCGGCGCCACCTCCGGCCCGCGCAGCATCACCGGCTCTGCACCGGCCTGCC
>JBJTCK010000024.1:0-14052 GCA_046091825.1 Actinomycetota bacterium
GTGGTCGTGAAGATGAGGAGCGCGTATACGTGGCCGTCGTTCGCGCGGGAGCCGTGGCTGTCGACGAGCGAGTAGAGGGCGATGAAGGAGCCCACGACCAGTGCGGCGCGCGCGTGTGCGTTGTCGGCGTGGCCGGCGAGCGCACTGACCTACTGGATGGTGATGCTCGCGGTGCGGCGCGCGCCCGTGGGCTACGTGACCGCACTGCGTGAGTCGAGCGTGGTGATCGTCGCTCTCGTGGGCACCAGGTACCTCGGCGAGGACGGCCTCAAGAGGCGTGTCGGGGCGGCAGGGATCGTCCTTGCCGGCCTCGTCATCCTGGTCGCCGGGCGCTGACGCCGCCGCGCGCTGGCCGGCACGGCCGCCCGGGTCAGAAGTAGATGATCTTCTCCGCGGCCTGCTCGGCCGCGTCGAGGTCACCGGTGTAGGCGCCCGTGGAGAGGTACTTCCAGCCGCCGTCGCACACGATGAACACGATCGTGCCCTCCTCGATCTCGGAGGCGATCTTCACGGCACCGGCGAGGGAGGCCCCCGAAGAGAGCCCGGCGAAGATCCCGCACTCCTGCACGATGCGCCGGGTCCACTCGATCGACTCCCTCGGCCGCACCACACGCTTGCGGTCGAGCAGCTGGCGGCCGCCCCAGTTGTCGAACACCGGGGGGATGTACCCGTCGTCGAGGTTGCGCAGTCCCTCCACGCGCTCGCCGAGCGGCGGCTCGATGGCGATCACCTTGATGTCGGGATTCTGTTCCTTCAGGTACTTGCCCGTGCCCATGAGCGTGCCGCTGGTGCCGAGACCGGCGACGAAGTGGGTGATCTCGGGGCAGTCGCGGAAGATCTCGGGGCCGGTGCCCTCGTAGTGGGCACGCGGGTTCGCGTCATTCGCGTACTGGTAGAGGAAGCACCACTCAGGGTGCTGGGCGGCCATCTCCTGGGCACGGCGCACGGCACCGTTCGACCCCTCCTCACCCGGGGTGAGGATGATCTCGGCACCGAACACCTCGAGCATCTGGCGCCGCTCGATCGAGACCGACGTGGGCATGAGAATGGTGATCGGGTAGCCCTTCATGCGGGCGATGGCGGCGAGGGCGATGCCGGTGTTGCCCGACGACGGCTCCACGATGCGCTGGCCGGGCACGAGACGGCCGGTCCGCTCGGCGTCCTCGATCATCGCCTTGGCGATGCGGTCCTTCACGGAGCCGTAGGGGTTCTGGCTCTCCAGCTTGGCCACGATGCGCACGTTCGGGTTCGGCGACAGGACCGACACGTCCACCATGGGCGTGTTGCCGATGAGGTCGAGCGCGGAGTTCATGACGAAGACCGAGCCACCGTTGCGGCGGACATCTGCAATGGACATGTGCGCCTCCTTCCAGTGGCCTGACCCCGTGTGCAACCCCTCGGGGCTGGCGGTCTATTCCTGACTATTCCTGTCGGAATTGTAACCAACATCACACCCGATGTCACGGGGAATCTCCCGGAAGGACAGGCCCTCGGCAGGGGCGGCTCAGACCGGGACGATCGTCTCTTCGGTGATGGATTCCCCGGCAATCAGGTACGACCTGGTCTCGGGAGCCCCACGCTTCAGGCTGACGATGACGTAGTGCCATGCAGGGTCCACCGCCTGGGCGACGTCCGTGGGGCTGGGGTACGGCTCGGTGTGGGTGTGGCTGTGCACCACGCCGATCACCTCGAAGCCCTCGGCCTCGGCCGCCAGCTCGGCGCGCAGGTGCTCCTTCGCGTCGATCGTGTACACCCGGGCGGAGTGCGCGACGTTCGTGACGGGCACGAACCGTGCGACCCGGCCGGCAGCGGGGTCGCCGATGAGGAGGCCGCAGCACTCCTCGGGGAAGCACTGGTACGCATGTGCCGCGATCGCACGGAGCGCACCTGACGGGATGGACACCGACGGGTGACCGCCCGCATGCGTTGCCGGAGTGCTCCCGCTCATTGGTGCGAGAGGCTACCGCTACGCTCAGCCACCCCATGGCAAAGGCACCGAACGCCGTTCTCGCGAGCAACCGCAAGGCGCGCCACGACTACTCGATCCTCGACGTGGTCGAGGCGGGGATCGTGCTGCACGGCAGCGAGGTGAAGAGCCTGCGCGGCGGCCAGGTGCAGATCGCCGATGCCTATGCGCGGGTCATCGACGGTGAGGTGTGGCTGGACGGCGTGCACATCGCCCCGTACCAGTTCGCCGTGGGCGTTGGAGCGCACGATCCCGACAGGGCACGCAAGCTGTTGCTTCACCGCGACGAGATCGACCGGCTGGCAGACCGCATCGCGAAGGAACGCCTCAGCCTGGTGCCGCTCGCGTTCAAGCTGGTCGACGGCCGGGTGAAGGTGGAGCTGGCGCTGGCACGGGGCCGCAAGCACGAGGACAAGCGCCAGGCCATCGCCGAGCGAGACAGCAAGCGCGAGATCCAGAGGGCGCTCGGCCGTGCCCGCAAGGGCATGGTCTGAGGCACAGCCGTGCCCGCAAGGGCATGGTCTGACCTGCACAGTTCGACACTCCCCTGCCGTACACTGAGCCGACATAACACAACCGATCACGGGGCTGACAGGTTTCGACACCAGTTTCGTCGTTCGCACGTGCGACCAGAGTTGCTCAGACTCTTTAAACGGGGCAACCAAAAGAATTGCCAACGAGCAGTTCGCTCTCGCGGCCTAATCCGCTGTAGAGAGACATCGTGACCAGCAATGGCGCACGGGGCCGATCCACCGCAGCCCGGCAACAGAAGCGGAGGATGACGGCGGGAAAGACAGCTGGCGTCGGGAAAGACCGATGACACGGCGGAAAGACGCCGCGCGGCTCGGGTGACTGAGCAGTCGACCCGCCGGCGGTGTTGCGTCAGCACCGAAGCGGGAATGGTCGTATCACTGGCGCGCGCCGCCTGATGGACGGGGGTTCGATTCCCCCCAGCTCCACCAATCCGCGTTACTGCGTCACGCGGGGTGACTCCCGAGGTCCCGGAACCCGAAACCCGCATCACTCGCACCGTGGGCGAGATAGTGGTCGAGGCGACGCTTTCCCTCTGCGAGAGTCGGCCTCTCCCCCTCGTCCACCCACCACAGCACCACCGCCGACGAGTCGAACCACTCCTTGCGGCGGCGGAAGACGTCACGGTGGAATCCTGAGTACACGTAGCTCCTCAGGTGCTCCACGGACAGCCACACGGAGAGGTTCACGGTGACCAACGGGTCCCCGTAGACGTCCTCGTCCGGGGCGCGGGTGTCGATGCCGTGGCGCCATACGAACCCCGGGCTGGCCTCCGCATGTGCATTGGTCTCGTCGATGAGATCCTCGAACGGCTTGGTCTGGGGGTGCCCTAACGGGTGTCGCAGTCGTGCGATGTTGAACTGGGCAATGTGGCGTGGGTTCTCCGGCGTCGCAGGTGCCATGCGTGGAGGCTAATTCCGCCCATCCCGGCGCCGGCCATAGCATTCCGGCAAGTCACCGAGGTGGGCGAGCACTCGGGAATCGCCTCGTTTGCATTCTGCGACAACGAGAATCGCTGGTTCGCCGTGACCAAGGGCTGAGCGTCCCGGGCGTCAGGCGGTGTGCGAGACTTCGCGCCGTGAAGCCCGACAGCGAGAACCTGGCCACGTGGGTGAGCCGTCTCGTGCAGATCCCGAGCGTGAACCCGTTGCACGAGGGCCCGCGGTCGAGAGAGGCCGGTGCGACGGGCGAAGGGCGTCTCGCCGCCGCACTCGCCGGTTTCTTCCGCGACCTCGGCGCGGACACCGTGGAGGTCGTCGACGTTGTTGACGGGCGCCCGAACGTCTACGGGGTCTGGGAGGGCACGGGCGAGAAGTGGGTGGTGCTCGACGTCCACACTGACACGGTCACCGTGGAGCACTGCGAGGGTGACCCATTCGACGGACGCATTGCGGACGGCCGCGTCTACGGCCGCGGTTCCGTCGACACGAAGGCATCGCTCGGGGTGATGCTGGCCGTCCTCGAGAAGGCCCGCGCCGAGGGAAAGCGGCCCGTGCCGAACCTCGTGGTCGTCGGCACCGTCTCCGAGGAGGCAGGCGGGATGATCGGGGCGCGCGGCTTCCGCAAGTGGGCGGAGTCACGCGGCCTGCGGCCCGATGAGGTCATCGTCGCGGAGCCCACGATGTGCGCGCCGGTGCACGGTCACAAGGGTGCTGTCGCGCTCGAGGTCAAGGTCATCGGCGAGGCGGCGCACTCTGCCAGCCCGCATCTCGGCCGCAACGCGATCACCGGCGCGGCACACGTGGTGCTCGCCCTCGAGGAGGAGAACCGGCGCCTGCAGACCCTGGTCCCGTCCACCGAGATCGGCAACGGCACAGTCACTGTGACGCTGGTGAAGGGCGGCACCGGCGGGAACGTGGTGCCGGATTCGTGCACGGTGTCTGTGGGACGGCGTACGGTGCCGGGCGAGAAGAACGCCGACATCGCGGAGGCACTGTGCGACCTGGTGCGCGGCAGCTGCCCGCTGCCGGTGGAGTTCCCCCTCGTCTATCTCGGTGCCCCCGCGTTCTACCGGTCCCCCGGGTCAGCACTCGTGCAGAAACTGGCGCAGTGGGCCGGCACGGCCCCCGAGGTCGCCTCCTACGGCACGAACGCACTCCGCTACGACGGCTTCGCCGACGAGATGGTCGTGTTCGGACCGGGCTCCATCGACAATGCGCACACCGCGGTCGAGTGGGTCGAGATCGAGCAGCTGGAGCTGTGTGCCGCGGTCTATGAGAGGTGGCTCGGGCTCAGCCGCGACTGACCGGGGTGCCTGCGTCAACTCAAGTAGACCGGCTTGCCGACGTCAACAGTCTGATCAACGCGGCCTCCGCCTCGTCGTAGGGGGTGCCGTCGCGATGCAGAAGTTCGTGGAACCAATGAGTGTCATCGGCGACGTCCTCTGTCCACGAACGCCAGGGGAAACGGGTCTGGGTGCGGCCGTCGACGAGTCCCCAGTTGAGGGCATCGACTCCTTCGTCGGAGAAGACCCTGAGCAGTTCGACGGTAGAGCCCGCCTCGCGGGCCAGCCACTCGGTGCACACGAGGGGCCTGTCGTGCACGCGGAGTGCGCCGATCACCGACCGCAGACGTTCCGCAGGTTCGTAGCAGTGGAACGACACCACGTCACTGCGCCGGAGAGCAAGCTCGTTGAGCGGGTTGTCGGCCGGCGTGCCGTCCGGTCGCCATTCCCACAGACCCACCGTGAGCGGCTGGGTCGGCCCGGCATCGCGGGCCCAGTCGAAGACCCGGTCGACTAGGCGTGTGGCCGCCGCGATCTTGGGCTCCCTGGTGCCGGCCCGCAGCGTGACGGCATCGACCTGGTCGGGCTCGTTGAAGAGGTCCCAGAGGAGCACGCGCGGGTCCGACGCGAATCGCGACACCACGTCCTGCACGTAGGGCCGCAGGGAGTCCCACCTCGACTCGTCGTGCATGATCTCCGTCCCGGGTGATTGCACCCAGACCGAGTTGTGCCGCCGGGGAACCGGCTGCGGCTGCGCACCGGCCCGCGGCCACGGGTTCCACACGCCGTCGAAGAGCACCGGCATCACCTTGATGCCGTGGGCGTCCGCCGATGCGAGCACGAGCTCGAGGCGCCGGAGCAACCCATCGGGATCCTCGCGGTGGACGATGTCGTGCAGGTACAGCCGCACGGTGTTCATGCCCAGGCCGGCGGCCCAGCCGAGTTCCCTGTCAATTGTCTCGAGGTCGAAGGTCTCCTCCTGCCATGTCTCCAGCTGGTTGCCCGCGGTGGATGGGGCGAAATTGCATCCGACGCGCCACCCGGAGGAGGCGCGCCAGTGCGCAGCACGGGATGTGTCCCAGCGCCCGGTTCCCATGTGCAGACCTCCCGGTCCTCAGCGCCGGCGAGCAGCCTCGGCGAGTTCGTGCGGGCCGGACTGCGGGTAGCCGTGCGCAGCCTGCACCGCACGGCTCCAGCCGGCGAGGATCCCGGTGACCTCCTCGAAGTCTGCGTCCATCGCATCGAGAACACCTGCTTGCTGGCGGTCGGTCGCGGTCTCCACCTCCTCGCGCAGTGCCCTGCCGGCGTCCGTGAACGCCCCCTCGGCGACCAGCCCGCGCGACGACAGCCTCTCGAGTGCGGCGGCATAGTCGTCCTCGCTCCAGCCGCGCGTCCTGCTGTACGACTTCAGGGGCAGGCCCCAGTACAGCTCCGTCAGCAGGCCGATCTCGGTGGCATCGAGGCCCGCCGCAATCCATGCGGCCGTGTGGCAGTCGCCGCGGAACTCGCGCAGCATGTCACCGAAGTGCCACGCCGCACCCAGGTCTGTGGCGGGCACGGGCTGTGACAGTGCCCCGGCGAACAGCGGGCGACCCTCCGGGCGCAGCACGGCAACCGCGCGCTCCAGCACCTGGCGCACACGTGCGACGCCCTCTGGCGAGCGACCGAGGATTCGCACCAGTTGCGCGACCGCACCGTCCCGCCGCGCGGCGCACACTGTGGCGGCATCGGTGACCGACCACCCCGTCGTGACGGCGGGGACGACGACCAGCGGGTTGAACACGGCGAAGGCGGCCGCGACGAGCTCGCCGGGCACCTGTCCCATCAACGACCCGCGGCTGGTGAAGTACGAGACCATCTCGGGCATGGCGACACCGTTCATCTCGCCGGGGCTCGGGGAGAAACCGAGGCCGACATACGCACGGTGGCACTCCGGGGAAAAGTAGACCTGGCCGACGAAGGGCTCGAGACCCGCACCGAGCGCCCGTGCGCGGGCGGAGAAATCGCTGTTGTCCATAGCCACAACCTAAGCGCTGCGGCGGGCGGTGCGGGAAGCCGGCGTCAGACCTTGCGGATGACGCCGTCGCGCACGGCGGCCGCGGCAACAGCGGGCGCCACGCGCTCGACCACCGAGCGGTCGAACACCGAGGGCACCACGAACTCGGGGCGCAGCTCGGCATCCGTCACGGACTCGGCGATCGCAACGGCGGCGGCGAGCTTCATGCCCTCCGTGATGTCGGTGGCGCTGGCGTCGAGTGCTCCGCGGAAGATGCCGGGGAACGCGAGGACGTTGTTGATCTGGTTCGGGTAGTCGCTGCGGCCGGTGGCCATCACTGCGGCCAGGCCGTCTGCCTGTTCCGGGCGGATCTCGGGGTTCGGGTTTGCCATCGCGAACACGATGGGGTCCTTTGCCATCAACCGCACGTCGGCGGCGGTGATGAGGTCGGGGCCACTGACGCCCACGAACACGTCGGTCCCCTTCATGACGTCGCCGATGGTGCCCATGCGGCGCTCGCGGTTGGTGTGCTCGGCGACCCATTCCTTGGCGGAGTTCATGTTCCCGCGGCCGGAGTAGATGGCGCCCTCGCGGTCACAGCCGATGACGTCGCCCACGCCCGCGTTCAGCAGGATCTTGCCGATGGCCACGCCGGCCGCGCCGACACCGGCGATGACGACGGTGAGGTCCTCCATCTTCTTGCCGGTGATCTTCAGCGAGTTCCACAGCGCGGCGAGCGTGACGACTGCCGTGCCGTGCTGGTCGTCATGGAACACGGGGATGTCAAGGCTCGCACGCAGGCGCTCCTCAATCTCGAAGCACTCGGGTGCCTTGATGTCCTCCAGGTTGATGCCGCCGAAGGTGGGGGCGATGCGCTGCACGAAGTCCACGACCTCGTCGGCCGTGCGCGCGTTGATGCAGACGGGGAATCCGTCGACGCCGCCGAACTCCTTGAACAGGAGTGCCTTTCCCTCCATCACGGGCATGGCGCCCTCCGGGCCGATGTCGCCGAGGCCGAGCACCGCCGTGCCGTTGCTCACGATTGCCACCGTGTTCTTGCGGATGGTGTACCTGTGGGACAGGTTGGGATCGTTCTCGATGGCGGTGCAGACGCGGGCGACACCCGGCGTGTATGCCATGGACAGGTCGTCGCGGTCGTTCACGGGAGCGGTGGAGAGAACGTGGATCTTCCCGGACTCGTGCATGCGGAAGGTGCGGTCCCACCAGTCCATGAGCGTGACGCCCGGCAGCTCGCGGACGGCCTGCACGACCTTCTGCTGGTGCTCCTCGTCCCGGCAGTGCACCACCACGCTGCGGCGCAGGATCGGCCCGCGCACGTCGAACCCGTCGAGCGCGCCGATGTTGCCGCCGGCCTCGCCGATGGCGGTGCAGAGCCGCCCGAGCGTGCCGGGCACGTTGTCGAGCTGGCAGTCGAGGGCGATGGAGAAAGCGGCGGTGGGGAGGTTCGGCATAGGGACTCCCGAGGCTACGCACTCAACGGCCCCGACACCATTGTTTCCACGGTTGCCGGCAGCCGATTGTGCCCCACAGTGACCCGTGCCACGGGCGGGACGGGCAGAATGTGGACATGGACGTCACGACGAGGTACTCGGTGCTCGACCTCGCATCGATCGGCGAGAACGAGAGCATCGGCGACAGCCTGCGCGGCTGCGTGGAGGTGGCCCGTGCCGCCGAGCGCCTCGGCTACGCGAGGGTCTGGTACGCCGAGCACCACAACTCGAAGACAATCGCGTCGTCCGCGCCTGCCGTGCTGATCGCACATGTCGCCGCCCACACCTCCACCATCCGGCTGGGTGCCGGCGGGGTCATGCTGCCGAACCACTCCCCCCTGGTGATCGCCGAGCAGTTCGGCACGCTCGCATCGCTCCACCCGGGCCGCATCGATCTCGGTCTCGGCCGCGCGCCCGGCACCGACCAGGCGGCGTTCATGGCGATGCGTCGTGACCCGCGCTCGTCGGACCATTTTGCCGAGGACGTCATGGAACTGCAGTCGTTCCTCGCGGAGGAGTCATCCGTGCCGGGCGTCGTCGCGACGCCGGGGCGCGGGACTCAGGTGCCGCTCTACATCCTCGGTTCGTCCCTCTACGGCGCGCAGCTCGCCGCGGCACTCGGGCTGCCGTTCGCGTTCGCCTCCCACTTCGCGCCGCAGCTGCTCCACCAGGCGCTCCACATCTACCGCGAGCGGTTCAACCCGTCGCGGGCACTGGACGCGCCGTACGCGATGGCGGCCATGGGCGTCATCTGTGCGGAAAGCGACGAGGAGGCACAGCGGCAGTTCCAGCGCCGGCGCCGGATGTTCGTGCGGCACCGGTTCTCCAACGGCGGCCGCGAGCTGACCGACGAGCAGGTCGACTCCGTGCTTGCCTCGCCGCAGGCGGCGCACATCGACGAGATCTTCACGTACGCAGCGGTCGGCACGCCCGGCACGGTCGCGTCTGCGTTCACGGCCTTCAGGGAGGCGACGGCGGTGGACGAGGTCATCACCTCCCACTACGCCGGGAGCACCGCCTCGCGCATCCGCTCGCTGGAGCTCACCGCGGCCGCCGTCGGTCTCGCCCCGATGGTCAGTGCGTGAGGAGCAGCCGATGAGGGCCGGCGACATCCCAGTCGCCCACACCCCTCCCGGCGGGTACGGAGACTCCTTTCCCCCGCTCGTCCTCGCCGGGTGCGACGAACCCCTGGTGGCGGGGGCCCCGGACCTGCGCGGCACCTGGCGCGTCGTCAGCGCTACACGCGGAGGCGAGCCCGTGCAACCGGGTGACAGGCTGCTCTCCTACACGGAGCGCATCGAGCAGTGCGGTGACCGCATCGTCGACTGCGGCGGGGGCACGATCGCAGATGCCCGCGCTGACGGCACGGCGGAGAACGGCGTGCACGACGTGTCGGCCTTCGACTACGTCACGCCCATTCATGTCGTCGCCTCGTACGAGGACGGCGCCTTCGTGCTGAGGCCGGTCGGCCTTCCCGGCATCGAGGTCCGCCGCTGGCTGGACGACGACGGGCACATGGTGTGGACACGGCCCGACATGGGCGGGATCCGTGTCGTGCTGGAGCGGGTCAGCGATCCGCGCTGAGGACCGCAGGGGCGGTGGTCACTCCCCGATGAGCTCCTTGCGGACCTCACGCTTCAGGAACTTGCCGTTCGCGTTGCGCGGGATGGGCTCCGTGCGGAACCACACGCGCGACGGGATCTTGTGCTTGGCGAGCGACGACGAGAGGAAAGAGCGCAGCTCGTCCTCGGTGAGCGAGGCTCCCGGCTTCAGCAGCAGGGCCGCCGCCACCTCCTCGCCGAGACGCTCGTCCGGCACACCGAAAACGATCGCCTCGGCGACCGCGTCATGGTTGTAGATGGCCGCCTCGACCTCGCTGCAGTAGACGTTCTCGCCGCCGCGGATGACCATGTCCTTCGCGCGGTCCACCAGGTACACAAACCCGTCCGGGTCGATGCGCGCGATGTCGCCGGTGTTCAGCCAGCCGTCCTTGATCGAGTCAGCGGCGGCCTCGGCACGGTTGAGGTACCCCTTGATGACCACAGCACCCCGGACGCACAGCACACCGACGGTGTCGGGGCCGGGCGGCAGGTCGCGGCCCTCCTCGTCCACGAGTTTTGCCTCGAGGGTGGGCACGAGCGGGCCGCACGACTCAGGCTTGGCGATGTAGAGGCGCGCGGCGTTCGCGGTGATGATGCCGTGCGTCTCCGTCATGCCGTACCCGGTGGAGGGCTGGCCGCCCTTCAGGGCGCCGGCGATCTTGTGCACGAGGTCAGGCTGGAGCGCAGCGCCGCCGCCACCCATGCCCTGCAGCGACGACGTGTCGCGCTTCGGCCAGTCGGGGTGCAGGAGCAGTTCGCGGCTCATGGTGGGCACGCCCGAGAAATTCGTGACCTTCTCGCGCTCGATCAGCTCGAGCGCGCGGCCCGGGTCCCACTTGTACGTGAAGACGACCTTCGCGCCCGAGAGCGTGGCGGGGTGGAGAATGCAGTTGCACGCGGTCACGTGGAAGAGCGGCGTGGGCGCGAAGAACACCGGTGGGCGCGGTTCCGCCGGTGCCGCGGGCGCCGGGACGTCGCCGGCCGCGATCGCCTTCTGCTCCGCCATCGACGACGCGGTCGTCATGGCCACCAGGTTCAGGATGTTCGTGACGGACCCACGGTGGGTCAGCTGGGCTCCCTTCGGGAGGCCGGTCGTGCCCGAGGTGTAGAAGATCGTGGCGTCGTCTTCGGGGCCGATCTCGACGGCGGGCAGGCTGCCCGGGTCCGCGGTCGCGAGCACATCCGCCCAGCGGGTGCTGTTGGACTGCATGGCTCGGTCGGAGCGGACGGCGACCACGTGCATCTGCGGCCGCTCGCCAAGCTGGGCGAGACGCTCGAGGCGCTCGTCGTCGCCGATGAACACCACGGGGTCGCTGTCGGTGAGGGCGTACTCCATCTCGGGCGCCGTCCACCATGCGTTCATGCCCACGGCTGCGACGCCGATCGACACACAGGCCCAGTAGCCGACGACCCACTCGGGGTAGTTGCGCATCGCGAGCGCGACCCTGGTGCCGGGGACCGCGCCGTGGGCCTGCAGGTACACGGCCAGCTTCCGGACCTGGGAGTGGATTTCCGAGTACGTGTATCGCTCGTCCTCGTAGACGATGTAGTCCTTGTCCCCGTGGGCTGCGGTGGCCTCCCACATCACGCGGATGTTCGGCGGGGCCGACCTGTAGACGAGGATGTCGGACCCCATCACGTTCTCGCGGACGACCTCGAAGGGCGACCCCGGGGCGGTCAGTTCGGCGCGGGCTGCTGTGTAGTGCTCAATCACGCCCCGCATCTTTGCCGAAAAGGCACCCCGCACGCCATCCGCACGCCCCCTCCCCAAGTAGCGTCTCGGACCGTGGGTTCAGACAACACGGTCAGTCCGGAATCGGTCGCCAGGATGCGGGAGGCCCAGCAGACAGCGGGTCCGTCCGCGGGCGGAGAGGGTGCGCACCATCACCACCATGTCTCCGAGATCGGCACGGTGGCCCTCACGCTCGGGGCCCTCGGCGTGGTCTACGGCGACATCGGCACCAGCCCCCTGTACTCGATGAAGGAGGCCTTCACCGAGAAGTCCCACCTCATGACGGTCGACATGATCAACGTGTACGGCATCTGTTCGCTCGCGTTCTGGTCCCTCGTCATCATCATCTCGGTCAAGTACCTGTTCTTCGTGATGCGTGCGGACAACAACGGTGAGGGCGGGATCCTCGCCCTCACGGCCCTCGTGCTGCCCCGCGAGCACCGCCGTGTCGCACGGGCGGGCGTCCTCGTGGCCCTCGGCGTCTTCGGCACCGCCCTCCTGTACGGCGATGGCGTCATCACCCCCGCCATCTCCGTCCTCTCCGCGGTGGAAGGTCTCGAGAACGTCTCGTCGTCCTTCGAGAGCTGGGTTGTACCGATCGCCATCGCCATCATCACCGGCCTCTTCATGGTGCAGAAGCGCGGCACGGGTGCCGTGGGCAAGGTCTTCGGGCCGATCATGCTCCTCTGGTTCGCCACCATCGCGGTGCTCGGCGTGTCGCACATCCTCGACCACCCCGAGATCATCCAGACCGTCAACCCGTACCACGGCATCAGGTACTTCACCCACGAGCCCCTCAAGGCGTTCCTGTCGCTCGGGTCTATCTTCCTCGTGGTCACCGGCGGCGAGGCGCTGTACGCGGACATGGGGCACTTCGGCCGCAAGCCAATCGCCATCGGCTGGTACGCGATGGTGCTGCCCTCGTTGCTGCTCAACTACTGGGGCCAGGGCGCGTTCCTCCTCGACCACCCGGACGAGGTCGAGAGCGTGTTCTTCAACATGGTGCCCGACGCCGTCCTGCTGCCGGTCGTCATCCTCGCCACGTTCGCCACGATCATCGCCTCCCAGGCGCTCATCTCCGGGGTGTTCTCGCTCACGGCGCAGGCCGTCAAGCTGGACTACCTGCCGCGCATCGCTATCCGGCACACGTCGTCGAGGCACTCCGGCCAGATCTACGTGCCGCTCGTGAACTGGCTCCTGATGATCGCTTGCATCGGGCTCGTGCTCGGGTTCCAGACCTCCAGCAACCTGGCCGCCGCGTACGGCATCGCCGTCACGATGACGATGGCCATCACCACCCTCATCTTCTACCGCGTGCTGACGGACAGATGGGGGTGGCAGCGGTGGAAGGCCCTCGCCCTGTGCGCCCCGCTGCTCGTCATCGAGGCCGGCTTCCTCGGGGCGAACATCGTGAAGATTCCCCACGGCGGCTGGTTCGCCCTGCTGGTCGGCGTCGGCCTGATGGTGCAGATGCAGACGTGGCGGCGCGGCCGCGCGCTGGTGGCGGACCGCATCCACCGCGGGGAGCAGGACCTCGAGCCCTTCCTCGACGCCACGGAGGACATCTCCCGCGTCGCCGGCACTGCTGTCTTCATGTTCAAGGACCTGGGCAAGGCGCCGCCGGCACTCGTGAACAACCTGCGCCACAACAAGGTGCTCCACCGCACCACGCTGATTGTGTCCGTCGACACGGCCGACCGCCCGCGAGTCCCCTTCGATGAGAGGTACGAGATCAAGAAGGTCGCCCCCGGCGTGTTCGAGGTGCAGCTGGAGTTCGGTTTCATGGAGGAGCCGAACGTGCCCGTGACCCTCTCCGCGATCGACCACCCCGGTCTGCACTACGACGAGGACGACGTCACCTACTTCATCGGCCACGAGTCGATCGTGGCGGGGAAGGTGCCCGGGATGCACCCGCTGGCGGAGCACCTGTTCGTCCTGCTGAACCGCGGGGCGGACTCCGCCGTGAGGTTCTTCAACCTGCCGACGGACCGCGTGTTCGAGGTGGGGTCCCGCGTCGAGATCTGACCCTCTCCGTCCCGCTCAGCGGACGACGTACCTGTTGTTCTCCAGTGCGTTCATCGGGCTGCCGTGGCCGATGAACACCGCCGGCATCGTGCTCATGCCCCCATGATACTTGCGTCCGCAAGAATCATGGTGTGACGCTCACTTGAGCGTGGCGAGCTGGGTCCCCTTGGCGCTGCGGATGATGAAGACGTAACCCTTCTTCCACGCGGTGAGCACCTTGTTCAGGCCCTTCGTGCCCTTGACCGTCTTCACCAGCGTCGCCGTGCCGTTCGCGGTGGTCTTGCGGTACACCTTGAACGTGGCGGCCGCAGCGAGGGTCACGGAAATGGTCGCCTTGGTCCCGGCTTTGGCCAGTGTGTAGCTGCTCTTTCCGGTCGTGGTGGAGGTGCCGGTCTGGGTGGTTGCGGTGTTGGACGCGACGTAAGCCGAGAGCGAGCTCTTGATGGTGTACTCGGGGTTCGAGAAG
>JBJTCK010000025.1:0-6524 GCA_046091825.1 Actinomycetota bacterium
ACATTCAACGATCCGTCCCCATCGCCGTAGTCGACGTCCTGCGGACCCTGTCGAGCCGACCCTGCGGAAGACTCGTCCTCGAGGATGAGACCGACGGCAACGGTCACCTTCTTGCCGCGGGTGTCGGTACCGACGAGAACAACCGTGTGGTCACCTGCCGGTGCGTCGTCCTGCAGCGTGAACTGTGAGACGACGGCACCGTCGGAGCCGGTCTGGGCCGTGCCCACGTCGACCGGATCAGAGAACATCCACACCGCCACCGGGGACTCAGGGGCGAACCCTTCGACGCCCATGCCGACCCGTCCGTCTCGACTTGCCCGCAACCGACCCGACGAATCGATGTCGGTTGGCTGTCCGTCGGCGGTGCGCACACCGAGCCTGACTGTCGAGTCCAGGGCACGGACCACGTACTCGGTCGAGGTCCGATCGATGGAGGCTTTGACCTCCTGATCGTCGACCAGCAACGTGATGCCCTCGGCACCAATTCGGGGAGCGCGCGCCGGTGGAGTGGCCACGTTCTTGTCGGCAATGGCATCGATCTCGTCAGGGTCGAGAGTCGCCGGACCGGCCGAGATGGTGCTCGATGTGGTGCTGGTCGTCGGGGTTAGTTGCGTTGCAGTGGATGGACCCACGGGGGTCACGGGAGTCGTCACGGCGGTCCCGGTCGATTGACCAACTGTTGTCGTCGCTGTCGGGTTCGAGCCGGAACCCGATGATGCGAGTGTTGTCGTCGTCGACGCGGGGGGTCGGGTGTCGTAGGCGAGGGAGAGATTTACCGCGGCGGTGTTCTGGTTGTTCGCTGCATCGGTGAATCTGTTGGCCGCGACACCGATTGTCGCCGAACCGGCATCAGACGTCGGTGGGGTCCAGGTGGCGGTGTAGGTGGTGCCCGACCCGGCGAATGCACTGAGTGTTCCCGTCGACACGGTGACATCGTCGAAAACAAAGTTCGTCGATGCCTCCGACAACGTGAAGGTGAGGGTGACAGTCTGGCCACCACCCACCGTGCCGGACCCCGACCGAGCGAGGGTGACGGTGGGACTCTCGGCGATGATCGTCACCGAATTCACCGACGCAGACGAGAGGTTCCCGGATGCATCGACGACATACACCCTGTACGTGCCACTGATCAGACCCGTCGCAGGGATCGATGTGGGAGTGTTCGACGCGCTGATGGTGGCCGAGTTCCACAGGTTACCCGCGGCACCGGTGATGCTCGCCTCGTTCGTGACGCTGACAGACGACCTCACCAGGTACGCGGTGCCCGACTCGGTGCTCTGAACCGTGGCGCTCCCGGCGGGATTGATCGTGGAGGTGGTGAGACTCGCGGTGGGAGGTGATGTGTCGGGAACAGCTATTGATGCGAGACCCGACGATCCCCCCTCAGCTGAATACCACGCACCGCCGGCCCACAGTCGCCCGCCGACCAACGCGAGCGACTGAATCGGATTCAGAGACCTCCCGATCTCATCGGTTGGCCCACCGGACTCGTCGACGCCCGGCAACCACGACCACGACGAACCGTCCCACTTGGCGACATTGGGATGCAAGCCTCCATCCCTCTTGCACGAGGCGAAGAGGTCATTCGATGTCGGATCGGCAGCGAGAGCGGTGATGTCGGGCTCGCTCGTGCACCGGGAACTGAAAGGTGGTGATCCGTATCCGGACCACGTGCCGGCGCAGGCACCCGTCGGGGTGAACCGTGCGATTCGGTCGACAGAGATCCCGCCCATGGTCGAGAAACTGCCGCCCACCACCAAACTCCCGGCGGAGTCCAACTGAAGCGCGCGAACCCTGTTCGTCGTGGTCGATGAACCAGAGCCGAGGGCAGACCACGTCGATGACGTGGGATTCCAGCACGCAATCCCGGCGGTGTTCGCGATGGCGGCGCCGCCATCGGTGTTCGACACCGAGTCGAAGTACCCGCCCATGTAGAGAACTTGGCGCGTCGGATCCCACGCGAGCGCGACGGGCCAGGTCACGTCGTTGGGGCCCGAGTCAGAGGTGGTCGTCTTGGCACCACCCCCGAGTGCTTCCCAGCTCGTCCCATTCCACATCGCGATCTGGTTGACGATGGTGCTTCCATCAGTGGTGGTGGTTCCGTTCGCATTCAGGAACGTGCCGGCTGCATACACATTGCTGCCATCAACGGCGAGAGCCCGCACGTTCCAGTAATGGCCGAACGTGTGGTTGCCGCAGAGCCCCCGCAATCCCCCGAGAGCCGACCATGTGGCGACTCCACCCACGACGCGTCGCCTGGCGACCCCGCCGGCCGTGATGCCACCGATGCTGTCGAATCCTCCACTGACGTAAAGATCATCCTTGGTTCCCGCCAGCGCCGAGACGTACGGTCGACCGCTGTAGCGACCGCACACCCCCGAATTGGTCGCCAGAGCATTGCCACCGCCGTAATCGGACATCACACCCGGTGCGCCATCGGTGAGCGTGAACGCGCCGACTCCGTTCGCGGTGACCCCCGTCATGGTGTTGATACCCCCACCGATGTCGCCCTGGGAGAACACGAGAGTGGAGCCGTCGGTGAGGAGCGCGGGGATCGATCTCAAGAACGCTCTATTTTCAAATGTGGGACCGGGACCAGTTGTCGGATAGCGCCAGTACTGGGCCACCGATGCGTGAGCCACCGAGTTCGAGTCGACGTTGTCGACGACATAGACCGACACCGCCATCGCGAGAAGGCTGAGAATGCGGAGAGATCGAACCGGCACCATGACCCCCGCTCAGATGACCGACCGTATGTTAACAGTCTGAGGACGTTTCAACCAGAGGTTGGCGACCAATACTCTCTGGCAATCAATCACACGGTCTGCGTCATCTGGATGAACTGACCGACAAGTGAGGTGACCGCTTCAGGCGCATCTTCCTGCAGGAAATGGCCGACACCGGGCAGCCGTGTCACCGGTCCATGGTGGCGGACGGTGCGGCTGCCTGCACGGCCGGAACCGCCTGCGTCTGCAGCGGCAGAAGGACCACGGCAGTGCCGATGGCCCCCAATATCCGAGCGCGCCGCCCCCTCATGGGGGGAAGGCTAGGCACTCACGGGGCCGCATGTCCCCGGCTCCGCCGAAATGACGACATGAACAATTGGCTCAATGGCTGAAGGCCGTCACGGCCTCCAGAATCACCCCGAAAGCGGCCTCGGAGTCCACTTCCCACTGCACCGTGCAGTTGGGCGGGGACTTCCGTCGGTGCCCGCGGAGGTCGATGAGGGTCATGCCGGCAGTGAATTCGCCGGAGGTCTCGACCACCACGTGATGGTCACGGGCGACGAACAGGTGAGGGTGCGTCAGTGCCATGACCGCGCACGCATCGTGGACCACCCCGCCCCTGAGGTTCTCGTGGAGCGGGACGTACGTGGAGAGGAAGTAGTCGAACAGGTCGGCGACGATGGCGGCCAGCTGGCCCTCCACCTGCCTCACCCTGGCGATGCGCTCCGGGGTTGCCTGAAGTTGGTGCGTCACGTCGAGGCCGCTCATGATCAGTCGTCCGCCGTATCCGAAAACGATCGCCGCTGCTTCCGGGTCTGCCCACACGTTGAACTCCGCAGCCGGTGTCCGATTCCCGAACGTGCCGCCACCCATCAGCGAGATCCCGGCAATCCGACCGACGAGGTCGGGCGCCGCCCGCAGCGCCAGTGCGATGTTCGTGAGCGGCCCGATCGGCACGAGCCACAGTCCTTCCTCTGCGCGACAGGTGTCGATGATGTAGCCGACCGCGTCCCGTGAGTCCTCCGGCCGGGACGGTGCCGGCAGGACCGCACCGTCGAGCCCGCTCTCGCCGTGGACCTCGGGTGCATGCCGGGGCGGCGCGACCAGCGGACGCTCCGCCCCTCGGTGGAGCGGCGCGGCGGACCCGATGAGATCGAGCATGATGCGGGCATTGCGTGTGGTGTGTGTGACGGGTGCGTTCCCCGCAACAGTGGTGACTCCCACGAGATCAGCGAAGCAGCCCGCCACCACCAGGGCGATTGCATCATCGTGCCCAGGGTCGCAGTCGATGATCATCCTCGGTCTTCCGGCCACGGGGCGACTGTACTGTTGTTGTGCAAGAGTGTCGCCGTGGCCGGGAGCTTGCAAGGGAAGTTTGACATCGTCGTGGTCGGCAGTGCCAACCTGGACCTGGTGACGGGGGTGCAGGAGCTGCCGCGTCCCGGCCAGACAGTCTCTGCGGCCTCCTATGGCGAGCACGCAGGCGGCAAGGGGCTCAACCAGGCTGTTGCGTGCGCCCGCATGGGGGCTCGGGTGGCGTTTGTGGGGTGCGTCGGTGACGACTCAAGCGGGCGGATGCTGCGTGATCTGCTCGCAGACGAGGGCATCGATGTGACGTGCCTCCGTACTTCGGAATTTCCCACGGGAAGGGCCTTCATCACGGTCAATTCGTTCGGCGAGAACACCATTGTCGTCGTGCCCGGTGCGAACGCGGATGTCGGGAGTGCCCCCGACTTCCGGTTGCCCCCCTGCGGGCTTCTCCTCGCACAACTGGAGATACCGACGGCCACCGTCGCCTCCGTCCTCCACCAGGCACGTCGCGCGGGCGTCCGGACCGTGCTCAACCCGGCGCCCGCTGTTGCTCTTCCGCCCGGTTTGCTTGCCGTCTGTGATGTCGTCGTGCCGAACGAGACGGAGGCCGAAGCCCTCGGTGGGGCCGATGCACTCCTCCGAGCGGGTGCCGCCGCAGTGGTAATCACGCTCGGTGAGCGCGGGGCTCTCGTGTTGACCGAAGAGTCGACGAATACGGTCGAAGCCCATCGCGTAGTCCCCGTGGACACCGTGGGTGCGGGGGATGCGTTCGTCGGTGCGATGTGCGCCGAGCTGGTGCGGGGCACACCACTCGTTGATGCATGCCGGACGGGTGCCGTGGCAGGAGCGCTCGCGACAGCGGTCCACGGAGCTGTGCCGAGTATCCCCACGCGTGCCGCGATCCTCGCTGCACAGTGACCATCTGATGACGAATGCCCCGGCAGGGTCGGATCAGTCGTCTTCCCTCAACACCAGGGGCTCGGAGGAGTCGTAGGCGAACGGCGCACGGACGGACTTGAGCCTTCGTCCGAAGACCGGTTCGTACTCGCTGCCGAGCCGCACGCAGTTCCCCACGCCATCGATGAGCGAGGGCCAGTCAGGGCCGCTGTCCTCGTCGTCGGCCATCGCTGCATCGGCCAGCATGCTCACGGGGGTGAGGATGGTCAAGGCGTTTCCTGCAGGGGCGAACCACAGCACCTTCCTACTGCCCGCAGCAGGGACCAGGATCCTCTCGGTGCCCGCGAGAGGCCGCGGCCACTCGACTTGGACCCCAGAGTTCACGAACGGCGTTCCCGTACAGCCCGGCTTGTCGAACATGACCTCCCCGTACGCACCGCCATCGGCGCCCACGGAGAAATAGAAGTCGTCCCTGGTGACGGTGAACGTGTCATAGACGGAACCATCGGCCATGCCGACCAGCCTTCCCAGATGTTTTGTCCGCACACGCCAAAATCTCACGCTGAGAGCCGGATTGCCGAGTGAGTGCGAGTGTCGTAGTCGAACCGACGAGCAATCCGATGATCACCAGTGCTGCAGATTTTGATCTCACATTGCCTCGCGGTGCTCGATGGATGTTCGACTACGGGCGGCAGGTGTCTCTCTGACCATCCGCAAACCCTTGCTGGCATTGGAGCCCAAGAGGGGAATCGAACCCCTGACCTACGCATTACGAGAACGAGGACGTGAGACGCCCTGAGACTCCCAGCCTTCACACTCCATGACTTACGGAAAACGCACGCCACGATGCTTGTCGAGGCTGGCTATGACCCGAAAGTCATTCAACAACGCATGGGTCACGCCAACATCGAGACCACACTGAAGTTCTACGCGCAACCGACAAAGGATCGACTCCAGGCGGCTGCAGATGTCGCCACCGTTTATCTGCGTCATGGCTAGGAATCCACGCAGACGCAGTGCAAAAAAGCCCCGCACCAGGCGCACCCGGTAGTTGGTCGTCTTGACGGTGTGGCCTTGGGACCCGGTGGCGAAGACCTGGGTCCACGCGTAGGGCGTATCGCTCTCCGAGGAACTCCAGTAGGCGATGCGGCGTTACGTCTCCGGCGTGCTCTTCCTGGCGCGGGGCTTGCTGGCGGCCACCGCGGGCGCACCGTCGAGTATCCGTTGAGCATCGCGCGACCGGCGGATCACGTGGAAGGTGATGTGCGACCATCGTTCGTCGGCAACGGAACGGCGAATGTCGGCACGTTTCTCCGCGTGGGCTGACCATGCCCAGCGGAGGATGGAACGGTCCTTGTCGTGGAGCGCGAGGACGTTGAGCAGAGTCTCCCTGTTTCCGTTCCACAGTTCCTGGTGGCGCACCCAGCGCACCGCCGTGCGGCGCATGACCCTCGACATGTTCAGCCATTTCGGCAGGTCGAAGCAAATCACAGTGTCCGCCCTGTCCCACAGGATGTCCCGCACGACGGTGTAATTGCCGCACACCACCCAGCACGGCATCGATGTGGCCTCGTCCACACGACGCCGGAA
>JBJTCK010000026.1:0-4246 GCA_046091825.1 Actinomycetota bacterium
CAGGATCATGCATCCCACCGCCCACGCCCCGTCATCGGTCCGAGCCAGTCGCCTGGACCTCGAGCCCTGGTACCTGCCGATCGCTGATGAAGTCGCGCTGTTCGAAGCAGCCTGGCAGGCGCGACTGCCTGTGCTGCTCAAAGGGCCCACCGGCTGCGGCAAGACACGCTTCATTGAGCACATGGCCTGGCGCCTGCATCGCCGCGATCGCGCGAAGACCGAGGCACTCGAGCTTCCCCTGCTGACGGTGGCCTGCCATGAGGACCTCACCGCCTCCGACCTCATCGGGCGCTTCCTGCTCTCCAATGACGCCACCGTCTGGCAGGACGGTCCCCTGACGCGTGCGGTGCGTTCGGGGGCGATCTGCTATCTCGACGAAGTGGTGGAAGCCCGCAAGGACACCACCGTCGTGATCCACTCGCTCACCGATCATCGACGGGTGCTCCCGATCGACAAGACCGGAGAGCTGCTCGACGCCCATCCGGATTTTCTGCTGGTCATCTCCTACAACCCGGGCTACCAGAGTGCGCTCAAGGACCTCAAGACGTCCACACGACAGCGCTTCGTTGCGCTGGAGTTCGACTACCCCGCCCCGGAGCAGGAGGCCCGGATCATCGCCCACGAAAGCCAGGTGGATCGCGCGCGTGCAGACATCCTGGCAGGCATCGGTCAACGGGTGCGACAGTTGCGTGAGCAAGGACTGGAAGACGGTGTCGGCACGCGCGCGCTGGTGCATGCCGGGGCGCTCATGTCGCGCGGGGTCGACAGTCGCCGGGCCTGCGAGGTTGCGATTGCGCAATCCCTCACCGAAGACCCCGCCCTTCGACAGGCCATCCGCGATATCTGCGAACTCATGCTGCCGTGAGCGCCAGGCCCGCGCCGCGCGCCGGCCAGCACCTTCGGGCCCTCAGTCTGCTGGCCGAGGCCCTGAGTGGCCAGGCGCTGCCCTTGGCCCTGACCGACCACCATCCGGCCCGGGTCGGGGTCTGTCCGAATCGACGCGGATCGCGAGGCGAATCGGTGCTCGTCCTGCCCGGCTCGGACCGTGGCTTTCCCACCGAGGCGCACTGGCGGCGCGCATTGCGTCTGTCCGTTCTCAGGGCGAGCCTCCTCGAAGCGTATCGGGCACCGGGCACCGGACCGGTCTCGTACGCGGCCCGCGACCGCCGCCCTCGACTGGAGCGGTGGCTGGAACAACTCCTTGAGCGCAGTTGGATCGACGCACGGATCCCGTCCCGGTTTCCCGGGGCGCGCCAGGACCTGCTCGAGCTGCAGCGACTCACCCTGATGCGGCTCGGCCCCCCGCCGCGCGGCGCGCTTCGGCGCCTGCTCCAGGGCCTGGCCAGAGACTCCCTGATGAGGTCGAGCCCGTCGCTGTCGCAGCCCGGAGAGGATTACTGGCTGGCGCTGCTGTGTGAGAAAGCACGCACGGTGAGAGCCGCCGATGCCACGCTGGAGCGCTGTCGCTCCTGCGCCGCAGAGCTCTACGACCTCTTGCGCACCCGATTCCCAGGGAGCCGAACACGCTTGCGCCAGCTGGGAATACCGGTGCGACCGGCCGCCCTGGACCACCCGCCCAGCACCCCTCAGACCCGGCGAGCCAACCTGGCCGAGCCGGACGCGACAGACACGCAAGAAGCGCAAGACTCCGAGCGGCCGGAGTCTTTCCACTCGCCCTCCCCCAGGCCATCGGTCGCAGACACCCCCATCGGACAGGCCCGCACCAGCGATCGACCACTGCAGGGTTCGGTGGGGGCCACCCAGGCGCAAGCGTCCTCGGACGCCCCAGACGAGGCGATGGCGCGCGAGGACAAACACGCCTGCTCACCGCCGCTCCCCGACTCCGCCCCACTGCGCAGCCGCTATGGCGCAGGCGCGGGCGAAGCGGTCGGCGTCTATCTCATCGATGAGTGGGACTGCCATGGCAAGCAGTTCCTGCCCGCCTGGTGTCGCCTGCACGAGATCCGACTGCGAGGCCCTGACCAGGATCTTCTGGCGCAGGTGCGCGAGCGCCACCCCGAGCTCGCCCGGCGGATCCTTGAACGCTTTGCTGCCCTCAAGCCGATCTCGCACCGAAGGATCCGCGGCGTGGCTGACGGTGACGATCTGGACCCGGAGGGCGTGGTCTCGGCCATGATTGACCGTCGTGCCGGCAGTGCCAACGACCAGCGCGCCTGGGTCAGGCGTGAACGACGCGATCGTGATGTGGCCACCGCCCTGTTGCTGGACATGAGTGCCTCCACATCGCTGTCTCTGCTGGACCCCGGTCCCGGTCAGGCGAGCGCGGGCGGTGCCGCCCCAGCCGCCCCAGCCGCCCCAGCCGCCTCGCTTGCCACCCGCGCCATCCCGGGGACCCGCACCACGACAGTCCAGGGCGCCTTGCTCTACGGGTTCTATGACGACAGCCCCGAGCGCGAGCCCGAAGCACCCCGGCGGCGGGTGATCGATGTCGCGCGCGACGGCCTGGCCCTGATGGCCCTCGGACTGGCCACGCTGGGCGACGACCACGCCATTTACGGCTTCTCGGGCAGCGGCCGGGCGCAGGTCGAATTCCATGTCGCCAGAGACTTCGATGACCCCTGGCAACAACGCGCACTCGGTCGCGCCTTGGCAGGCATCGAGCCGCGAGGCTCAACCCGCATGGGGCCAGCCATCCGGCATGCCGCGGCAAAACTGTCCCGACGTCCGGCCCCGCAGCGCCTGCTCATCCTGGTGTCGGATGGCTACCCGCAGGACATCGACTATGGCCCGGATCGCAACGATGAAGGGTATGGTCTGCAAGACACCGCGCATGCCTTGCGTGAGGCCCAGCGACAAGGCGTGGTCACCTTCTGCGTCACGATCGACCCCGGAGGCCATGACTACCTCAAGCGCATGTGCGCCCCGGACGCCTACCGTGTGATCGAGGATGTGCACGCGCTGCCCGAGGCGCTGAGCGACATCTATGTCCGGCTGACCAGCCGGGCGTGATGTGAGCGGGTGCTATCCTTCGCACATCGAAACTTCCTGCCGCCCTCGATGGACCTGGTCCTGCTGCTGCTCCTCATCGTCCTGAACGCGCTGTTCGCGATGTCGGAGATGGCCGTGGTGTCCTCACGCAAGGCGCGACTCCAGCGAATGGCCGACGACGGTCATCCCGGCGCCGCGGCGGCACAAAGACTCAACGACGAACCCTCCGGGTTTCTGTCCACGATCCAGGTCGGCATCACCACCATCGGTGTGCTGAGCGGTGTGGTGGGTGAGGGCCTGATTGCGGTGCCCATCGCCCACTGGCTGAGCGAATTCGCCGCACTCGAACCCTATGCCACCGGGCTTTCGGTGGCCATCGCGGTCGTGATCATCACCTATCTGTCGGTGGTCATCGGCGAGCTGGTGCCCAAACAGCTGGCGCTGCGCTACTTTGCTGAACACGCCAAGGTGATTCAACAGGCAGCCAAGTAGGTGGCAAGTCACAATCAGCGAGCCTGATCCAACCAATGTAATGTGCCAAGCGTCTAGTGACGGGACGCTTGATCATTCGACCCCAATCACAAAGTGTCGGTTGAACCGACACTTTGTGTGCTGACCACCAAACAATCGCTGTCGTGTTAAACGACACCTCATCATGCCAACTGCGGGATCACACATTCACCTCGGTGTTAAACGACACCAACCTATCCCAACCTTGCCGCAGCCATGGTCGCAGTCAACTTAGAGTAATGCCGCTCCAACATGGCAACCGAAGTGCCCATCTGCCGACTCAAAGTGTGTATGTCCACATCACCCGAGACCAGGGCTAGCGTGGCGTAGGTGTGCCTCAAGCTGTACAGCGTTCTGCGCCTGCCATCGTGGTCTAGCAGTAACCCACCATCAATGAGCAGCCTACGAAAGGCACCAATGAAGGTTCTGGGCTGATAGCCTGTGGCAAAGCGAAACACGCGATGCCTCACACGCTGGGTGAAGAGCTCTTCAAAACTCAAGTGTTGAATGTCTTGCTGACGCTGATGACAGCGCTCAAGCACCTCAATGGCAGCCTGCCTGGCAATCAACCACCTGCCACCGGTCTTGCCATCCACCCACACCCTCAAATAGCGCTGCCCATCCACCCAGTGCCAAGCCAGGTGATGCCAACATAAGCGCATGGCTTCGGTGCCTTGTCTTATACCGGTATAGAGCAAGAACTGGGCATAGTCACAGACCAAGGGTCGCATGTCAGCTTCCATGCGCCTTTGTGACCCCCCACGCCACACCGCCATGTGTGCCAACA
>JBJTCK010000027.1:0-4631 GCA_046091825.1 Actinomycetota bacterium
GAACAATCTCGGCAACCTGGCCGCACGGGTGGCGACCGTGGTCGGCAAGAAGTGCGGCGGCCTCGGCACCGCGCCCTCGCCGGACAGCCCGCTGGCGGCGCACGCACGCGCCGCGGTGGAAGAGACGATCGCCCAGTGGGATGCCGTGCAGCCGAGCCGGGCGCTCGAGGCCACGTGGGGGCTCATCCGCGCCACTAACGCCCACCTGGAGACGAACGAACCGTGGAAGGCAGAGCCCGGCCCGGCCGTGAACGCCGTCATGGGGGATGCGCTCGAGGCGCTGCGCATCGTCACGATTCTCTGCCATGCCGCCGTCCCCGCCACCGCGCAGGAGATCTGGCGGCGCATCGGAATGCCCGGCAACGTGGCCGACAGGCGTATCCCGAAGGACGTCGCGTGGGGTGGCTACCCCGCGGGCCTGCCCGTGGAGAAGGGCGACCCGTTGTTCCCGCGGCGCACCGTCGCATGACCGCGCCGGTCGCGGGGTGGACAGACACCCACTGCCACGTTCAGGAGGAGATGATCGAGACGGGCTCCGACGAGACGCTCGTGCGCGCACGAGCCGCCGGCGTCACGCGGTTCGTCGTCATCGGCACGGACGCGGACACCAGTGCGGCCGCAGTGGAGATCGCCGGGCGCCACGGTGACGTCTGGGCCACGGTGGGTCTTCACCCGCACGACGCGGTGAACGGCGTCGGCACCGTCGCCCACCTCATCGGCTCGCCGCGCGTCGTCGGCATCGGCGAGTGCGGGCTCGACTACCACTATGAGCACTCACCGCGCGACGTCCAGATGACGGCGTTCGCGCACCAGATCGCACTCGCGAAGGAGCACGGCCTCACGCTCGTCATCCACACACGCGACGCGTGGGCAGACACGTGGGAGGTCCTCGACTCCGAGGGCACCCCGGAGAACACGATCATCCACTGCTTCACGGGAGGGCCGGACGAGGCGCGCGGGTGCCTGGACCGCGGCGCGTTCCTGTCGTTCAGCGGGATCGTCACGTTCAAGAACGCCTCCGACCTGCGCGAGGCCGCGGTGCTGTGCCCGGTGGAGAGGATGCTCGTGGAGACCGACGCACCGTTCCTCGCCCCTGTCCCCCACCGCGGCAAGCCGAACGAGCCCGCCCATGTCGGCATCGTCGGCACCGCCATCGCCGACCTGCGCGGGATTGCGCCCGCAGATCTGGCGGCGGCCACCACCGCGAACGCCCTCCGCGCCTTCCCGCGCATACAGTCGTAAACGATGCAGTTGTCGAGGATCGACAGGAACCGGATCACGGTCATCGCCGTCGCCACGGCCGTGGTGCTGCCACTCGCCTTCATGGCCGGCGGCACCCCCGCGGACTCCACCGCCTCCACGCTCGCCGCAGCCACGACCACCACGTACGACGTCGGCCTCCTCACGGACACCGCGCGCGACGCGCCGGCGAACGTGGACGGACCCGTCAGCAACGACCCGAACGGCCAGGGTCAGATCGCGTACCCGGCCGACAACGACGGCAAGCTTCTCCGCGGGATCGCCAGCTACCGGCAGTTCCCGCTGGGCACCGGGCGTGCATGCATGACCCCGAAGATCCCGCTCGGCGAGGTGATAACCGTGCGCAACCTGAACAACGGCCGCAAGGTCGAGTGCACCAACCTGAACCTGGGGTACGTGCCGCCCTCGTTCGACATCATCCTCAACACCAGCGTCTTCCTGGAGCTCTCGGAACTGGTGAACGCCCCGCTGACCGTCGAGCTCACGTGGTGAGCACGGGCATGGCGGTGACGCAGTGACCCTCTCGCGGGCGGAGGCCTCCGGCCAGCTCGACGGGGCGGGCCTGCGGGCCAAGCGCGCGCTCGGGCAGAACTTCGTGGTCGACCCGAACACGGTGCGCCGCATCGCCCGCCTCGCGGGTGTGGGCCCCGGCAGCCACGTGCTGGAGATCGGTGCGGGGCTCGGGTCGCTCACGCTCGCCCTCGCCGAGTCCGGCGCGCAGGTGACGGCGGTGGAGATCGACACCGCGCTGCTGCCGCTGCTGCGCGAGAACGTGGGGCACCTGGCGAACGTCACGGTGGTGCAGGGCGACGCGATGAATCTCGATTGGGCGGGACTGCTCGGTGACGTCACCGACTGGTCGCTCGTGGCGAACCTGCCGTACAACGTGGCGACACCGCTCGTGGCCGACGTGCTGGACAAGGTGCCGGCGGTGCGCAGGCTGTTCGTGATGGTGCAGAAGGAGGTCGGCGAGCGGCTCGCTGCCGGCCCTGGCGACGACGCGTACGGTGCGGTCAGCGTGAAGGTCGCGTTCCACGGCACCGCGCGCGTCGCAGGCATCGTGCCGCCCACCGTGTTCCTTCCCAGGCCGAACGTCGACTCCGCGCTCGTCGCCATCGAGCGGCACGCTGCGCCCCTCGACACCGGCATCGACCCGAAGCTGCTGTTCGGGCTGGTGCGCAGCGGGTTCGCCAAGCGGCGCAAGATGCTGCGCGGCGCGATGGCGGGTGCGGCAACGGCGGAGCAGATGGAGGCCGCGGGCATCGATGGCACGCTCCGTGCCGAGGAGCTCTCCGTCCACGACTGGCTGCGCCTCGCGCACATCGTGGCCGACGCGCAGGAGGCCGCGCGATGAGCACCGTGGCCGACGCGCGGGAGGCCGCGCGATGAGCACGCTCCTGGCCCACGCGAAGCTCACGCTCTCGTTGCGCGTCACGGGCGTGCGCGACGACGGCTACCACCTGATCGACGCCGAGATGGTCTCGCTCGCGCTCGCCGACACTCTGCAGATCGAGGATGCCCCGGTGACAGGGATCGAGGTTGACGGCCCGTTCGCCGCCGGCGTGCCGACGGACGGTTCGAACCTGGTGGTTCGGGCGCTCGAACTGGCGGGAAGGCCCGCGCGCGTGAGGGTCACGAAGAACATCCCGAACGGCGGGGGCCTGGGCGGGGGGTCGGCGGACTCGGCGGCCGTGTTGGTGTGGGCGGGCTTCACGGACCTGCGCGCCGCCTCGGCGCTCGGTGCGGACATCCCGTTCTGCATGACGGGAGGGAGGGCCCGTGTGACCGGCATCGGCGAGGTGATCGAGCTGTTGCCCCCGCGCGACCTGACGGTGACGTTGTTCGTGCCGCCGCTGCACGTGCCGACGCCGGCGGTGTACCGCGCCTGGGACGCGACGGGCGGTGGCCACCATGCCTCCGGCAACGACCTCACGGACGCTGCGATCATGGTCGAGCCCGGGCTCGCCCGCTGGCGGGACGCCATCACGGAGGCCACCGGCCAGGTGCCGGTGCTTGCAGGGTCGGGAGCCACATGGTTCCTGGAGGGAGACCACTCGGGGGCGGCCGCGGCTCTGCCGGGAGCAGCCGTGATAACGACGAACACGCGCCCTTGAGAGGGGCGCGTGCCGGATGATCCCGCGTTCTGCGGCTGGAGTTACTTGCGGCGCTGGTGGCGCGTGCGACGGAGCATCTTCTTGTGCTTCTTCTTTCGCATGCGCTTGCGGCGCTTCTTGATGAGTGAACCCATGAGGTGGCCAAACCTACCGCCGCATCCCCGAAAACGGAAAATCCGCTACCGTGACCTCACCGCTCCGGGATCGTTCAATTGGCAGGACAGCTGGTTTTGGTCCAGTTAATAGGGGTTCGAGTCCTCTTCCCGGAACCACCCCGCTGACCCGCAGAGGGCCACGGCTGACCGCGCGGGAACACACCGGCCTCGGCACCGGTCCCGGAAGAAGCCCCGCCTGCGCCCGCGTCCTACACTCGGCACCATGAACCCGCGGGCGATGGAGAAGATCACCACCAAGCGGCTCTCCCTCTTCACCGGGCGCACGCACCCCTCCCTCGCCGAGGAGGTCGCCGCACACCTCAACATCAACCTGGGCGACGCGAACATCGCCCAGTTCGCCAACGGCGAGCTGCGCCCCCGCTTCTCGGACAGCATCCGCGGCGGAGACGTCTTCATCATGCAGACGCACTACGGCACCGATGCCGGCAGCATCAACGACTCGATCATGGAGCAACTGATAATGATCGACGCGGCCGCCCGCGCGAGCGCCAAGCGCATCACCGCGGTCTGCCCGTTCTACGGCTACGCCCGCCAGGACCGCAAGGCAGAGGGCCGCGAGCCGATCACCGCGCGCCTCATCGCCGACATGTTCAAGGCCGCTGGCGCCCAGCGCATGGTCTCGATCGACCTCCACAGCGGCCAGATCCAGGGGTTCTTCTCCGGGCCGGTGGACCACCTCACCGCGCTGCCGGTGCTGGAGACGTACGTGCGCAACAACGCCCCCGCGGACCTCGTGATTGTGTCGCCGGATGCCGGCCGGGTGAAGGTGGCGGAACGGTTCGCCCAGCACCTCGCCGACAAGAACGCGGACGTCGCGTTCATCAACAAGCGCCGCCCGAAGGGCACCACCAACGTGGCGATCGCGAAGGAAGTAATCGGCGAGGTCGAGGGGCGACTGTGCATCCTCACCGACGACATGATCGACACCGGCGGCACGATCACCTCGGCCGCCGAGCTGCTCCTCGAGCGCGGCGCGAGCGAGGTGTGGGCGATGGCCACCCACGGCGTGCTGTCCGATCCGGCGACCAAGCGGCTCGCCGAGTCGCCGATCTCGCGGGTCGTGCTCACCAACACCCTGCCC
>JBJTCK010000028.1:0-12664 GCA_046091825.1 Actinomycetota bacterium
GCCTCCAGGTCGCGCACCGCCGCGAGGACGCCCATCGGTGCGCCGGGCTCGGCGGCACCGTCATCGCCGCACGCCGCGGCGAGAGACTGGGCCTCTGCCGGTGATGCGAAGTGGGCGAAGGTGACGCCGCACGGAAGCGGCGACGAGTCGTAGAACCCGCGCGGCGAGAACGCGACCACTGTGAACTGGTGCGCGGCCGGGCCGACCACGAGCGGTGCCTTCTCGGCGAGCTCCCGCGCTGTGAACCCCTCCCAGTCGGGGAGCAGCACGAGCGTGCCGATGGCCGGGCTCACCGACGGCGCGCGGCGGTAGGCGCTCACGCGGAGCGACGACCCCGCAGGGTCGTCACCGTCACGCGGTGCGACCCTCAGCGTGCCGCACTCGACCTGTCCGCACGGTTGCCACGTCAGGGGGCCTGGCTGCGCAGGCACAGTTGTCGGTGTGCTCGTGACGGGCACGGGCACCGACCCGCCGGCCTGGGTGCCGGACGGCTGGTCAGCCATGGCGGAACACGCCGCCAGGGCAGGCACGGCGAGCAGCATCATTGCGATGAATGCTCTTCCCCCGGTGCGCACCAGCCAACTCTACGGTCGCCGGGACATGGCCGACCAACGCCGCGCGGGTGCGGTGCGTCAGTTGGCGACGACGGTGAAGCGGGCCTTCTTCAGACCGGCCGTGGGCACCACGAAGAGCCTCTTCGAGCCCTTCGCGACGAGCGTGCCGTTGCGGTACAGGCTGACTGTCACGCCGCGCGGCACCGCCACGCTCACCCGGAACGTCTTTCCTGCCCGCGCGACTTTGGTGACCCGCACAACCGACGATGGCTGTGTCGAACCGGCAGAGGGAGCAGCGGGGCTGGCCGATGGCGCAGACGGAGTACCGGGCGCGGATGGGGCAGACGGGGCAGTCGGTGCGGACGGGGTCTCCACCGCTGGGCCCTCGAACGTGTCGGGTGCGTGGCCCACGAGTTCGTCATTGGCCCCGGCCACCGACTGCGACGAACCAGAGGACGGTGACTCGAAGGAGTCAAGAGACGAGACCGCAGTGGGCGCGAGGAAGAGGAGGCTGTTGACGGTGCCGGAGCCGACACCGAGCAGCGCAGACGCGGTGGCGTCGGCACGCAACTTGTCCGCCACCTGTGCGGGCGTGGATGACCGGGCGTTGGCAAGCACGAGAGCGGCGGCGCCGGCCACGTGCGGCGAGGCCATGGAGGTGCCGCTAAGGGTGCGCACGGCCGACGAGGAGGAGGTACCTGCAGACACGATGGAGCTGCCGGGCGCGAAGATGTCGACGCACGCGCCGTAGTTCGAGTACGAGGCCTTGTAGTCGGTGCTGGTGCTCGCGGCCACGGTGATCGCGCCGGGCGCGCTGGCCGGTGAGGTGAGGCACGCGTCGGTGTTCTCGTTGCCGGCGGCCACGACCATGGTGATGCCGTCAGCCACTGCGCGCGCGATGGCATCGTTGATGGAAGCGCTGTACCCGCCGCCGAGGCTCATGTTGGCGACGGCGGGCTGGCCGGCCGTGTGGTGGTCGATCATCCAGTTGATGCCTGCGACGACACCGCTGATGCTGCCGGAGCCGTAGCAGTCGAGCACACGCACGGGCACGATGCGGGCGAACGGTGCCACGCCGTAGGTGGAACCTGCTGCGGTGCCGGCCACGTGCGTGCCGTGCCCGTCACAGTCGTTCGTGCCCCACCCGTCGCTGATCGCCGTGTACCCGGACGTGACGCGGCCGCCGAACTGGCTGTGGCCGGCGTAGACGCCGGTGTCGATGACGTAGAGGTTGACCCCGGACCCCGTTGCGGGCCTGGTCACCATGCTGTCGAGCGGGAGCGCACGCTGGTCGATGCGGTCGAGACCCCAGGAGGCTGCGGCAACGGGCGCAGACGCACCCGAGACGGGGACCACCGTGGCGGCGTCGGACGGGGCTCCCTGCCCGGCGCTGTTGGTGGCGGTGACGGTGACGGTGTGGGTGACACCGTTCGTGAGCCCGGTGATGATGCACGAGAGACCCGTGGTGGTGCAGGTGCCCGCGGTGGACCCCCCTGCGGTGGCGACTGCGGTGTACCCGGTGACTGAGGCGCCGCCGTTGGACGCCGGCGCGGCCCACGCGACACCGGCACGGCCGTCGCCTGCCATGGCCACGACATTGAGCGGGGCGGACGGTGCCGAGACCCCGCCGCGCGGCGTGATCACGACGGACCCGGACCAGGGGCTGTCCCCGTAACGGTTGCGCGCCTTGACGCGTGCCGTGACCGGCACGTCGTTGGCGAGACCGGTGATCACTGCGCTCGTGGCGGTGCTGACACCGTCGTTCCACACGGCGAACGCCCCTGAGCCGACTGCGTACTCGACGACGTAGTCGGTCACGGGCGCGTATGTCGACCGGGAGGCGGTCCACGAGAGAGACATGGTGGTGTTGCCCGCGGCGCCGGTGAGGCTGGAGGGCGCGGACGGCGTGCCGGCGACGCGCGCTGTCGCGGTGACGCGGTTGGACGGGACACTGGCACCGGCCGAGTTGTTGGCGGTGACCTGGAACAGGTACGTGTCACCGTTTGCGAGCATCGTCACCGTGTGGGAGCGCCTCGATGCGGCAACGTTGGCGATGACCAAGAACGTGGCGCCGCCGTCGGTGCTCTGCCACACGTCGTATGACGCCACAGCGGCCCCGTTCGAGTTCAGCGGCGAGGACCAACCGAGGAAGGCAGTGGTGTCGTACGTGCTGACGGAGAGGAAGCGCGGGGCGGACGGTGCGGTGACGCGCCACGGCGTAGTGGTAACTGCCGTGGACGGTTCGCTATTGCCCACGGAGTTCACCGCGATGACCCGGACCATGTGCGACGTGCCGCCGGCGAGACCGGTGAGCACCGTGGCGCGCGTGGTGGCCAGCAGGCTGGCGCCGCGCGTCCATGACGTGCCGCCGTCGACCGAGTGCTCCACTAGGTATCCGGTGACTGCCACCCCGCCGTTCGAGAACGGTGCGGACCAGTACGCAGTGATGGTGTTGTAATTGGGGTAGAGCGTCAGGTTGCGCGGGGCGGACGGCACGGCAGGTGCAGTGGGCGTGACGTTGACCGTGGCCGGCAGGCTCGTGCCGGTGGCGTTGACGGCCCTGATCCTCACCAGGTGGTCGGTGTTACCGACGAGACCCGTCAGTTCGACAGCACGCAACGTGGGTTCGACACGCACGGGTGCCGACCAGGTGGTGCCGTTGTCGACGGACCAGTCGACAACGTACGAGGTGACCGCCGAGCCCCCGGTGTCCGACGGCGATGACCATGCGACGTACGCGCCGAGCAGGCGCGCGCTCGCGCTGGGGTAGCGCGGGGCGGACGGGGCCGTGACCGCTGTGGGCGTGAGGGTGACCGTGTTGCTGGGGGCGCCGGTGCCCGCGGAGTTCACTGCGGACACGCGGAACGTGTGCGCCACGTTCGCCGTGAGCCCCGTGAGCGAGGCGGACACAGACGTGGAGACCGGGTCGGGCATTAGTGTCCAAGTGGTCACCGACGGCGTCACGTACTCGATCACATAATCAGTCACAGCCGACCCGCCGTTCGACAGCGGGGCCGACCAGTACAGGCCGGCGACCTGCCGGCCCGCGGTGCCGCTGAGACCCTGCGGAGCAGTTGCGGTGCCCGGCACGACCGGTGTGGCAGCGGCGACCGGGCTGGGTGCACCGGTGCCGACAGTGTTCACGGCAGAGACACGGAAACGATGGGTCACGCCGTTCGTCAGACCGGTCACGTTTGCCGCGCGCGAGGCGGAGATACCGTCGTCGAACACCGACCAGGTGGTGCCGTCAGTCGAGAACTCCACCACGTAGTCGGTCACCGCGGCACCGCCGTCAAAGGACGGGGGCGGCCACGAGAGCTGCACCTGGGCGTTGCCGGCCACGGCCGAGAGGCTGCCGGGGGCCGACGGGGCGGACGGCGGCGCAGGCTCGAATGACGCCGTGTACAGCATGCGGTTCGGCGAGCCCGCCCCGGCATTGGCCACGATGCCGGTGGTCGCTGCTCCCAGGAGGTCGCGCGCGACAGTGGCCGGGGTGGCTGCAGGGTTCGCCTGGAGATAGAGCGCGGCGGCCCCGGCCACGTGGGGCGTGGCCATGGACGTGCCGCTGATAGTGCGGACAGAGGTGTCGTCCGTGGGCCACGACGACGTGATGCTCTGGCCCGGCGCGAAGATGTCGACGCAGGTGCCGTAGTTGGAGAAAGATGCGCGCCAGTCATTGGAGGCTGTTGCGCCCACCGTGATGGCAGATGCCTCGCTGGCCGGCGACCGCAGGCACGCATTGGTGTTCTCGTTGCCTGCGGCAACCGCGAACACGATGCCGTCGGCCACGCCCCGTGCCACCGCAGCGTTCATTGCCGAGGACGCCCCGCCGCCAAGGCTCATGTTGGCGACGGCAGGCACGCCGGCCTGGTGATGGTTGATGACCCAGTCGACCGCGGCGATCACTGCCGAGTAGAAAGCGCCTCCGCTGCAGCCGAACACGCGGGCCGGCACGAGCGTGACGTTCTTGGCCACTCCGTGCACGGTGCCGCCGATGGTGCCTGCCACGTGGGTGCCGTGGCCGTTGCAGTCGTCGGTGCCGCGGCCGTCACTGACCGTGGTGAAGCCGCTCTGCACCCTGCCGGCCAGCTGGGTGTGCGTGGGGCGGATGCCCGTGTCGATGACATAGGCGGTGACCCCGGCGCCGGTGTTGGCGTACGAGTACGTCTGGTTGAGCGGGAGTGAGCGCTGGTCGAGACGGTCGAGACCCCACGTGGCGCCGGACTGGTCGGCGTCCAGCTGGATGATGCCGTCGGGCTCGATCGACAGGACGTCGGGGCTCGACGAGAGCGCCGCATACTGCTCCGGCGTGAGGTCGGCGGCGAAACCGTTGAGGGCATGCGAGTAGGACACAAGCAGGCCGTCACCGGCGTTGCGGGCGGCAGTGCGCGCGGACGAAGCGGAGCGGAACGACACGATGTACCTGCCGGGCACGGCGTCGACGCCGTCCAGGCCTTCCGGCACGTCGAGGCCGGCAACGGAGTCCGCCGAGACGAGCGAGTCATCGTCGAGCCTGACGGCCGAGTCCGGCTCCACGATCTTGATGCCGGGCTGGCCGGCGAGTTCCGCCGCGGCCGCCGACGTCAGGTCTGCCACGTACACCGAGCCGTCGGTGCGGGTGACCACGTACGCCGCCACTGCTGCGGATGCCCCCGTTGGTGCCGCCACGAGTCCGGCCCCTGCGACAGCGAGAACAAGGAACGACCGTGACAGACGGGCGGGGAACATCGGTACAAGCCTACCGATGGGCAGGGACGGGGTTCGGCGGGGGTGGCTCCCGACCGCAGGTCAGCGCTCCCGAGGGGCACGGAAGGCCGATTTCGCCGAATGAACGCCCGGGTCAGCGGGCAAAGACCGCCACGAGCACCGGTGTCAGCAGGAGCCCGGGCAGGAGGGAGCCGAGCTTGATCTTCGTGATCCGCAGGAGATTCAGGCCGATCGCGATCACAACGAACCCGCCCGCGGCAAAAAGTTCGGTACGCATCCTGTCGTCGAGGATGCTGTCGATCCCGGTGCCGCCGAGTGTGAGGAGACCCTGCACCACGAACACACCGGCCGCGCTGAACACCGCGCCGATGCCGTAGGTGGCCGTGAAGATGATGGACATGAAGCCGTCGAGAGTGCCCTTGATGATGTAGAGCTGCGGGGTCTTGCCACTCGCGTCCTCGATCGCCCCGAGGATCGTCATCGGCCCCACGCAGAACAGCAGCGTGGCGGTCACGAACCCCTCCACGAACCGTCCGTCGCCGTCGCCCTTCGTGAAGCGGCGCTTCAGCCACTCCCCCAGCGACTCCAGGCGCTCCTCGATCCGGAGCAGCTCGCCGATGATCGCCCCGAGCACCATCCCGACGAGGGGGAAGACGAGGTTGTGGGTGTCCGTCGCGTCGCTCACCCCCAGCACGAGGGTGGCGATCCCGATGACCTGCACCACCGTCGTGCGGACGGACTCGGGGATGCGGTGGCCCACGTAGTAGCCGACCGACCCGCCCACGAGCACTGTCGCCGTGTTGATGAGGGTCCCGAGGCCGCGCACGGGGTGCCACGCTAGTGGTGCCGGTCCGCACCTATCGTCTCCCCCGTGACACTCCTCGCGATCTCTGCCGGCGACGCGACAGCGGTCATTGACCCGGAGAACGGCGGCAGGGTCACCTCGCTCGTGGTACGCGGGACGGAAGTCGTGGCCCGCGAGCAACCCGGGCTCGGCGGCTTCGAGTGGGGCATCTACCCGATGGTGCCGTTCGCGGGGCGCGTGCGTGACGGCGTGCTCTCGCACCGCGGGGCCCGCCACCGGCTTCCGCTGAACGCCGGCCCGCACGCGATGCACGGTTTTGGCCATGACGCCGAGTGGAGGATCTTCGAGAAGACCGACTCCGCCGTCACGATGCGGCTCGAACTGTCGGCACCGTGGCCGTTCCGCGGCGCGGTGTTCCACACCGTCTCGATGCAGCCGTGGAAGATCCGGTTCGAGATGTCCCTGCTGGCCAAGGACGAGATGCCCGCGCAGGTCGGCTGGCACCCGTGGTTCGTGCGGCGGTGCACGACGGTGCTCGAGTTCGGCGCGATGTACGAGCGCGGCGCGGACGGAATCCCCACTGGCGTGCTGGTGAAGCCACGCACCAAGGACGTGGACGACTGCTTCGCCGACCCCCTGGTCGACCCTGCCGTGCACTTCAGCGACGCCGACGGACTGCGCGTGACGCTGCACTCGAACTGCTCGCACTGGGTCGTGTTCGACGGCCGCGACCACGGCATCTGCATCGAGCCCCAGAGCGGCCCGCCGAACGGCGTGAACGACTCGCCCCTCGTCGTTGCCGCGGGCTCGGAGTTGCGCCGGTGGTTCGAGATCCGCTGGTGAGCACCGCTGCTGCTCGCCTACTGTGAGGCAGAGCCGCACCCGCGGCGGAGGGGGTTCGTGATGGCACCGAGACTGGAGCGCGAGTTCGTCTCCCTTCTGCCCGCCGGCGACACTCATCCGTACCGCACGGGTGCGTGGCGGCCCCAGCACCGCGAATGGACGGACCTCGAGCCCGTGGTGGAGGGAGAGCTGCCGGCCGGGCTGAACGGGGTGTACCTGCGCAACAGCGAGAACCCGCTGGTGCCGAACCGCGAGCGCTACCACCCGTTCGACGGCGACGGGATGATCCACTCGATCTCATTCCGCGAGGGGCACGTGGAGTACCGCAACCGCTTCGTGCGCACGAAGGGACTGGCCGCCGAGATGGAGGCCGGCGAGGCACTGTGGTCGGGGCTCGCGGAGTCACCGAAGAAGGCCAAGCGCGAGGACGGCTGGGGCGCGCGCACGCGCATGAAAGACGCGAGCAGCACGGACGTGGTGGTCCACCGCGGCATCGCGCTCACCAGCTTCTACCAGTGCGGCGACCTCTACCGCCTGGACCCGGTGACGCTCTCCGACATGGGAACGGAATCATGGGGGGGCAGGTTCCCAGCTGCCGGGGTGTCGGCGCACACGAAAGTGGATGAGTCGACGGGTGATTTGTTCTTCTTCAACTACCAGACCACCGCACCGTTCATGCACTACGGCGTCGTGGACCGGAGCGGTGCGCTCACCACCTACGAGCCGATCGAGCTGCCCGGGCCGCGTCTCCCGCACGACATGTGCTTCACGCAGAACTACGCGGTGCTGAACGACTGCCCGCTCTTCTGGGACGAGGACCTCATCCCGAAGGGTGTCTACGCGAACCGTTTCCACCCCGACATGCCGATGCGGCTCGGTGTCATCCCGCGCAACGGGCGCGGAGACCAGATCCGCTGGTTCAACTTCTCCCCCACCTTCGTGCTGCACTGGATCAACGCGTTCGAGGACGGCGACTGGGTGACCGTGGACGGCTACTTCCAGCAGGACCCCGCACCGACACTCCCGCCCGATGCGACCATCGACCAGCGCCTGTTCCGCTACCTCGACCTCCACGCGATGAAATCAATCCCGTGGCGCTGGCGCATGAACATGCGCACCGGCGAGACAAAGGAGGGCCCGCTCAGCGACACGATCACCGAGTTCGGCATGATCAACAACGGTGTCGCGGGCAGGCCGTACCGGTATGCGTACTCGGCCTTGCCGACGGAGGGTTGGTTCACCTTCGAGGGCGTGATCAAGCACGACGTGACCACGGGCAGGATGGAGACCTACGCCTTCCCGGAGGGCACCTACTGCTCCGAGACGGTGTTCGCCCCGCGCCCCGGCGCGACCGCAGAGGACGACGGGTGGCTGCTCACGTACACCACCGACATCGTGAACGACGAGAGCCACTGCGCGGTCTTCGACGCGCAGAACCCGGCCGACGGGCCCGTTGCGCGGGTGCGCCTACCGGAGCGGATCTGCTCGGGCACGCACGCCTACTGGGCGGACGCCTCCACCCTCAGCCCCGCCTGACCCGCGCGCACCGGGCCAGGACGGCGCGCATCAGCACCTGGTGCCGGCCATGAGGTGTGGTTCCTCTCAAACAGCCACCGGCAAGGGGTGACGGGGGCGGGGATTGTTCCTAATTCTGACTGGATTTGTCGGGAATTGGCTAACCTTCCGTCCTCATGGGGCAGTTCCCGATCAACCTGAACCTGGCGGGCCGCCCTGTGTTGGTCGTGGGCGGCGGTCGCATTGCCCTGCGCAAGGTGCAGCAGCTCCTCCTTGCTGACGCCGACGTCACGGTCCTCTCCCCCTCCATCGTGGACGAACTGCGCGCGCTGCGGGTGGCAAAGATCGAGCGCGAGTACCGCATCGGTGATGTGTCCGGGTACCGCCTGGTCATCACGGCGACCGGCGTGCGCGACGTCGACCAACAGATTTACGACGACTGCGAGATCCGCAACATCTGGGTGAACTCCGCCGACGACCCGGAGCGGTGCGCGTTCACGCTGCCCGCAACGATGCGCCGCGGCGAGTTGATGGTCACGGTGTCGACCGCCGGTGCATCGCCTGCGCTCGCGTCGTTCCTCCGGTCGCGCCTGGAGTCAGCGATCGGCCCGGAGTTCGCAGCGCTCGTGGACTCGCTCGCGGCGGAGCGTGCCGCGGTGCACGCAGAGGGCCGCAGCACCGAGGACATCGACTGGGCCCCGGTCATCGCGCGCGCGATCGACGAGCTGGGGATCGACTCGGCCCTCCTATCCGTGGAGGTGGCACGGTGACCGTCCACCTGGTGGGGGCCGGCCCGGGCGACCCGGAGCTGCTGACGGTGCGTGCGATGCGTCTCATCGCGGCCGCAGACGTGATCGTGCACGACGCACTCGCGAGCGACGAGATCATCGCACTTGCGCGGCCCGGGGTGGAGCTGATCGACGTCGGCAAGAAGCCCGGTAACCCGACGCCGCAGGAACTCATCAACACGCTCCTCGTGCACCTCGGCACGCAGGGCCTCGAGGTCGTGCGCCTGAAGGGCGGCGACCCGTTCGTGTTCGGCCGCGGCGGCGAGGAGGCCGAGGCGCTACTGCAGGCAGGCGTCCCGCACACCGTCGTGCCGGGCATCACCTCCGCTGTCGGCGTGCCCGCGGCAGCAGGCATCCCCGTGACCCACCGCAACGTGTCGCCCGCGTTTACCGTGGTCACCGGCCACCGCGAGAAAGGTGGCGCGTCGGCCATCGAGTGGGAGGCGCTCGCGCGCGTGGGAGGCACCATCGTGATCCTCATGGGCGTGGCCGAGCGCGCGGTGATCGCACGGCGCCTGATGGACGGCGGGCTGGCCCCGGGCACACCCGTCGCCGCGGTCCGCTACGGCACGCGCGCAGGGCAGACAGTCGTGCGGTGCGACCTGGCCGGACTGGCGGCAGCCGACATCTCGGCGCCCAGCACCATCGTGGTCGGTGCGGTCGCGGCATTCGACTTCTCTCCCGCTTCCGCGGCTGCCTCCGCGCGCGTCGCGGGCAACGGAAAGCCAGGCCGCTGATGCGCCGCTCGATCGACGTCGTGCAGCTGGACCTCAGCGAGCACCCGGAGGGCCTGGACGACACCCCCGTGACCTGGACCGTCTCGGTCAGCGACGACTACGACGACGCAGAGCCACGCGTGCAGCTCACCGTGGAGCCGCTCGGCTCCGCCGGGGAGGGCCTGGTCGCCCACCTCTCGGCCGGCAACGCGCGCCGGCTCCGCACCGCACTCGCAGACGCACTCAAGGAAATCGGAGAACAACCATGACTATCGCACCCGCACCCATCCCGCGTGACCTCGACGCCGAGCAGCAGCGCGACATCGAGCGCTTCGAGAAGGCGATCGAGCAGTACCTGAACGGCGAGATCAGCGACGACGTGTTCCGCGTGATGCGCCTGAACAACGGCATCTACGGACAGCGCCAGGGTGGCACCAATCAGATGGTGCGGATCAAGTTCCCGGCCGGCTCGATCAGGCCGGAGCACTGGGACGTGATGGCCGACCTCTCGGACGAGTTCTCCCGCGGCTGGGGCCACATCACCACGCGCCAGAACATCCAGTTCCACTTCGTGGAGCTGCGCCGCATCCCGGAGCTGCTCCGCCGCATCGCAGACGTCGGCCTGACCTCCCGTGAGGCGTGCGGCGACACCGTGCGCAACGTGATGGCGTGCCACCTGGCGGGTGCGTGCCCGTACGAGAAGATCGACGTGACCCCGTGGGCCGAGGCGGTGTACCGCCACTTCGTGCGCAACCCGCTGGGACAGCGCCTGCCGCGCAAGTTCAAGGTGAACTTCTCCGGCTGCGCGACCGACTGCGGGCAGGCGATGTTCAACGACGTGGGCATCGTGGCCACCGCGCGCACGCGCGAGGACGGCACGGTGGAGCAGGGGTTCCGCGTGTTCATCGCGGGCGGCCTCGGCGCCACCCCCCACCCCGCACTCGCACTGGAGGACTTCACCTCCCGCGAGGACCTGCTGCCGACCATCGAGGCGGTGCTGCGCGTGTTCGACCAGACGGGCAATCGCGACAACAAGCTGCGCGCCCGCCTGAAGTGGGTGGTCGACCAGCTGGGCATCGACGAGGTGCGACGCCGCGTCATCAAGATCCGCACGACCCTGCCTGCGTCGTCCACGTGGCCGGGCGGAATCCCGCCCGAGGTCACCGCCGCCGGTGACGCACCGGCAGGCCGCGGCAGCGGCGAGGTCAGCGAGATCGGCCAGGGCGTGCGCGTGGAGCTGCGCTCCAGCGACCCGTTCACGAGATGGGAGCAGGCGTCCGTCATCAAGGGTGCGGCCGACGGCACCGTGTCGGCGGTCGCCTACGCGGCACTCGGCGACATCACGACGCGGCAGTTCCGCGAGCTGGCGGCAATCCAGCGCCACTTCTCGGCCGACATGCGGCTCACGAACCGCCAGAACGTGGTCTTCCGCGGCATGCAGCCCGGCCAGATGGGCGAACTGTTCGACCGCCTGGACGCCATCGGAATGGCGAAGCCCGGCGCCGAGCTGGCGCGCGACGTGGTGGCCTGCCCCGGTGCGGACACCTGCAACATCGCCGTCACCCAGTCACGCGGCCTCGCCGACGCGATCGGCGCGAAGCTGGAGGACGAAGGGCTGGCGGAGGTCGGCGGCGTGCGCATCAACATCTCCGGCTGCACGAACAGCTGCGGCCAGCACCACGCGAGCGACATCGGCTTCTTCGGTGCGGAACGGCGTGCGCACGGCAAGTCGCTGCCCGGGTACCAGATGCTCCTCGGCGGCCACATCGGCGACGAGCAGATCCACTTCGGCGAGAAGGCGCTGCGCCTGCCGGCGAAGAACGCGCCGGAGGCCGTCGCACGCGTGGTGCGGCGCTTCGCCGAGGAGCGCGGTGCCGGCGAGACGTTCCAGGGGTGGCTCGCCCGCAGCGGGGGCGCGAAGCAGGTGGGCACCACGCTCGCCGACCTCGACGACGTCCCGTTGCCGGACGAGGCGCCCGACTTCTTCGTGGACTACGGCGAGACCGGCCCGTTCACAGGTGAGGTCGGCGACTCCGAGTGCGCGGTCTGACGACAGCCTGACGACAGCCTGACCGCAGCCTGACCGCTCGCGGCGTCAGGAGACGACAGAAGCAACCGTGCTGACCACTGCGTCAGCCGTTGCGCCGGGCCCGAGGACCGCGGCGACGCCGGCGGCCCTCAATTCGTCCACGTCCTGGTCCGGGATGATCCCGCCCACCACCACGGGCACGTCGCTGCCGCGGTCGCGCAGGGCCTTCACCACGAGCGGGGCGAGGGTCATGTGGGCGCCGGAGAGCATGGACAGCCCGACGACATCCACGTCCTCGTCGATCGCGGCGGCCGCAACCGTGTCGGGCGTCTGGAACAACCCGGTGTAGATGACTTCCATGCCAGCATCGCGGAGAGTGCGGGCCACGATCTTGATGCCGCGGTCATGCCCGTCGAGGCCGACCTTCGCGACCAGCACCCGCGTGGGCATCAGATGCTCGGCACTTCGGTGTGGCGCCCGAAGACGCCGCCGAGGGTCGACATCATCTCCCCCAGCGTCACGTAGGCGTGCGACGCATCGATGAGCGCGGGCATCAGGTTGGCCTCCGGGTCGGCGGCCTCGAACGCTAGGCGGTCGCGGGCCGGCGCGGCCTTGGCGTCGTCAAGGTCGCGGCGCACGGTATCGAGACGCGCCCGCGGGCGCGCCTCCTGCTCATGGGTGTTTCGCATGATGTCACCGAACCCCTC
>JBJTCK010000029.1:0-15298 GCA_046091825.1 Actinomycetota bacterium
GGCTGCCCTCACCGTGTCGACCACCACCGCGACATTCGGGCAGACACTCTCCCTCGCATCTGCCGGGGGTTCCGGCACCGGTGCGGTGACCTGGTCGAAGGTGTCGGGGACGTGCTCGGTGACGTCCGGGGGCTCGCTCACGCCCGGTGACGCCGGGTCGTCGTGCGTGGTGAGGGCATCGAAGGCCACTGACACGAACTACAACCAGGCGGACTCGGCGAACCGCACGATCACGATCGACAAGGCATCCCAGACGGGTTTCTCGATCTCGAGTGCCTCGTCATTCACAACCGGGTCCACTCACACGCTGACAGCCTCCGGGGGCCAGACATCCGGGTCGGTCACCTGGTCCGTGACGTCCGGGAACTGCGTGCTGTCGGGGACCTCCCTCACTTCTGCGCGGGGCGGCGTCACCTGCGGGCTCTCGGCGACCCGGGCCGGTGACTCGAACTACCTTCCGTCCACGGACACGATGACAGTCACCGTGAACAAGATCACCCAGGTGCTCACGTTCCGCTCGACAGTGCCGGCCACAGCCAACCCGGGGGGCACCTACACGGTCTCGGTCGACAGTGACGCATCACTCGCCCCGATACTCGCCATTGCCAACAGTTCATCCTCGGTCTGCTCCGTGAGCGCCGGAGTGGTTACGTTCAACGCTGTCGGCACCTGCCTGATCTCCGCCAGCCAGGCCGGAAACGACACGTACTCATCGGCGGCCGCTTCCCAGACGGTCACCGTCACGGCAGTGGCCGCGGCTGCGCCGGCGTCCACCGTGCCGGTCGTCGTTCCCACTGTCGCTGCTCCGCCCGCCACGGTCTCGCCCGCGGCGACCGTGGTACCGACCACGACAACGGTCCCCGTGAAGGGGTCGGCAACAACCGTGCCGCGTCCCGCACCGACCACGACCACCACGACCACCACAACGACACTCCCGCCGCGCCAGGATGCCGGCGCACCGAATGCGGGGGCGGACGGAAAGAATCCGGAGCTCGCCCAGGGGGAGACGACAGCACTCGTCCGGGGCAAGAAGGTGAAGGTCGACGTGGAGCAGACGGACGGCCAGGTCGTGATGAAGCTGCCGAACAAGGTGACGCTGCGCATCGGCACGACTGACCCGTCGGCGAAGTCGGCGCAGGTGAACGCAGAAGGAGTCCTCGTCGCCTACCGGGGCGAGACCATCATGGTCACCGCCGAGGGATTCATCCCCGGTACCACCTACACGGTGTACATGTTCTCCGAGCCGGTGGAACTGGGGCGCGGCGAGACCAGCCCCACAGGGGAGGTGTCCGTTGCGGTCGAGGTGCCCGTCGACGTGAAGACGGGCGGGCACACCCTTCAGGTGAACGGAGTGGGGGCCGGCGACGAGGTGGTGTCCGTGTCGCTCGGCTTCAATGTGACGGAGCGCCAGGACAACACCCGGGCCGTCGTCATCGCACTGACTCTTGCGGTTCTTCTCGCATTGCTCGGCGGCCGGCCGGTGTTCCGCCGCCGCCGTTCGGGCTGACCCGCCGCACACCGTACTTTCCGTCGGGAGAGTGCCGCGGCGCCCGTGGGTACAGTCGGGGCATGACACCGCGACGCGCCCCGTACAGCAGGACGGAACCAACCGCGGCCGGTGCCCAAAGCACGCGCGAGCGACTGCTGGACGTGACTGTCGGGCTGATCGACTCCCACGGGGAGTAGGGGGTGAAGCTGGACGAGGTGCTCGCCCTGTCGGATGCGTCGGCGAGCTCGGTGTACCACCACTTCGGGAACCTGCGCGGTCTCGTGGAGGAGGCACAGGTCCGCCGGTTCATCGAGGCACGGTTCTTCGACGTGCTGGAGTTTGCCGAGGGAGTCTCCACGGTGTCGAGCACCGCCGAGTTCCGCGACCTCGTGGAGTCGTACCTCCAGGGGATGCTCGCGGAGTCGCGGGTGCCCGACAGGGCGCGCAGGCTCTCGGCCCTCGCGAGCAGCCAGTACAACCCGGAGATGCGGGCACGGCTCGCCGCGCTGTAGCGCGAGTCGCTGGACGGCGTCATCACCGGTCTCTCGGGCCTGCAGGGGCGCGGCATCATCGCCGCGGACATCGACGTCATCGCTGTTGCCGCACTCGCCTCCGGGCTGCTGTTCTCCCGTTCGCTGACAGAACTGATCGGGGATGCCGACGTGCAGGCCCGCTGGGACGCCGGGGTCATCCGCACCGTCTGCACGGCACTCGGCCTGGACCGCTGAGACACCCGCCCGCGCGGGTCCCCCGCGCGCCGGGCCCGGTGGTTGACGTGGCCGTTCACCGCTACACTTCCTCACCGCACTGGGGAATGGTGTAATTGGCAACACAGCAGTTTCTGGTACTGTTATTCAGGGTTCGAGTCCTTGTTCCCCAACCACTTGCCTCCGTATCAGGTGAGTCCGCCGTCCTGGTGTAGAACTCCCGCATGGCAATAGACCTCTCGGCACTGCAGACCGTCACGTACCGCGTGGAGAACCCCGGTGACCACGGGATCGCGGTCGTCTCGCTCGACCGCGTGGACAAGCGCAATGCCCAGAACAACCTGATGACGTACGAGCTGAACGCGTGCTACGACGACGCGGCGCGCAGGAACGACGTGAAGGTCATCGTGCTGCGCGCCGAGGGCCCGCACTTCTCGGCCGGCCATGACCTGCGCGACCGCACCACGCCCGATGAGTTCGACAGGGTGTTCCCCCAGTCCGGGTTCACCGGGGAGGGCCAGGAGGCGATGATGGCCCACGAGGAGGAGGTCTACTTCAACATGTGTTGGCGGTGGCGCAACATCCCGAAGCCCGTCATCGCCGCCGCGCAGGGCAAGTCGATCGCCGGTGCGCTCATGCTGCTGTGGGTGGCGGACATCATCATCGCCGCCGATGACGCCACCTTCTCCGACCCGGTGGTCGCCTTCGGGGTGAACGGCGTCGAGTACTTCGGCCACCCGTGGGAGTTCGGGGCACGCAAGGCGAAGGAACTGCTGTTCACGGGTGACTCGTTCACGGCGCAGGAGGCCATGCAACTGGGCATGGTGAACAGGGTCGTGCCGGCCGCGGAGCTGGAGGGCGCGGCGATGGAGATGGCGCGACGGATCGCCGCAAAGCCGGGGTTCGCACTGAAACTGGCGAAGGAGTCGGTGAACCAGACCCTCGAGGCGCAGGGCCAGTACACCGCGATGCGCGCGGCGTTCTCCCTGCAGCACCTCGGGCACTCGAACAACAAGCTGCGCTTCGGCATGGCGATCGATCCCTCCGGGCTGTGATGCACCACGAGGTCACTCCCGCATCAGTGGCGGCCGAGTGCTCCACCTGGGTGCGCGGGAACTGGGACCCCGACCTGCCGCTCATCGAGTGGCGGTCGATGCTCTGCGACTCCGGGTGGGCAGTGCCGCACTGGCCCGCACAGTGGATGGGCCGCGGCCTCCCTGCCTGGAGCGAGACGGTGGCGGCGGGGTGCCTGCGCGAGCACGGCGCCGTGGGGCTGCCCATGGGCGTGGGCATGTCGCTCGCCGCACCGACGATTCTCGAGCACGGCAGCGACGAGATGAAGGTGCAGTTCCTGCGCGCGACGCTCACGGGGGAGCTCACCTGGTGCCAGTTGTTCAGTGAACCGGGTGCCGGCAGTGACCTTGCCGGGCTGCAGGCCAGGGCCGTGCGCGACGGCGACGAGTGGGTGGTGAACGGGCAGAAGGTGTGGAACACGAGCGCGCACCACGCTGACTACGGCATCCTGCTTGCGCGCACCGATTCCGCCGTGCCCAGGCACTCGGGACTCACGTACTTCGTGTTGCCGATGCGCCAGCCCGGCGTGCTGGTGCGCCCGCTCGCGCAGATGAACCACCACTCCTCGTTCAACGAGGTATTCATGACCGATGCCCGCATCCCGGCTGACTGGGTGGTGGGAGAGACGAACAAGGGCTGGACGGTCGCACTCGCCACGCTCGCCCATGAACGGCGCTTCGGCAACATCGTCTCGCGCTGGCACCTGGGTGACCGGCGCGGCAGGGCGGTGGAGGAGGCGCGCGCCGAGCACGACGACCACATGGAGACGTACAAGTGGTACCCGCAGCGCGCGGGCCGCGTGGACCTGGTGGTGCCGGAGATGACGCGTCGCGGGCTGGCGAACGATGCTGCCCTGCGCCAGGACGTGGCGAGGCTTCTCTCCATGCAGCGCATCGCAGGCTGGACGGCGGAGCGCGCCAGGGCATCACGCGAACTGGGCAGACCGCCCGGGCCGGAAGGGAGCGTGGGGAAGCTGGCGATGAGCGCGATCGCCCGGCTGGCCGCGCACGTCCACGGGCGCATCGCGGGCGCCGAGGGCATGCTGAACGGGCCGGGCACGGCCGCCGACGGGATGGTCGCAGAAGTGCTTGTGTCCGTGCCGGGCCAGTCGATCGCCGGCGGCACCGACGAGATTCAGCGCAACATCCTGGGGGAGCGCATGCTCGGCCTTCCCCGCGAGCCCCAGTGAGGGAACGGCACCGTGGGTGAACCTGCCGGGTCGCCGATAGAGTCCTCGTTCTCAGGCTCCCATCGTCTAGTGGCCTAGGACACCACCCTCTCAAGGTGGCGGCACGGGTTCGAATCCCGTTGGGAGTGCCAATTTCCTGCGGAAATCTGCAGATTTTGGGTCCTCTTGTCCAGCCTTGGCCTCCCAAGGGGTGCAGACTGCGGTCTGTGGAGTTCCAAGTCTGTGATCTAACGCCGGCAGACCTCGGTGCCGCAGTGCAGTTGCTGGAAACTCTCCGACCACTGCCCGACAGCACGCCGATGGACGTCGCGGACTTCATTGCCGACATCAACGATGGCGCAACCGCCGTGGTCGCCCTCGTCAACGGAAGGCTGGTTGGCCTCGCGAGTGCGCGGGTGGCAGGTGACAGAGCATGGACCCAACTCGTGGCCATCTCGCCTGAATGGCGGCAGCGCGGTGTCGGGTCAGCCCTCGCGCGTGGCCTCGAGAACCAACTTCTCCACCGGGGGGTGCGCAAGATCTCCGCACTGCTGGGTCCGGGCACCGTCGGGGAGCAGGCGCTCATCAACCGGGGCTTCGTGGCCACGAGTGGAATGGTCCTGTACGAGAAGTCGCTCTCATTCGAGCCGAGCGATGTCCGAATCATCGACAAATGGGGCGGCCAGATACTTGATGTGGACCTGTGGGACCGTCTGGCCGGGATGGAGCGGGAGAAGTCTCTCATCGACCAGAGGATCGTGGCACCGCTCTCCGCCCCGGAGCTGGCGGCAAGGATCGGGCTGAGACTGCCGAGCACTGCTCTCATGTTCGGGCCACCCGGCACCGGCAAGACCACTTTTGCCCGGGCGCTGGCGAGCCGGCTCCGGTGGCCGTTCATTGAGCTGCTTCCCTCCAAGCTCTCGAGTGGCGAGGGGACGCTCGCCAATGAGCTTCGGGAGGCCCTTACGGAGCTCGGTCGGCTCGATCACGCGGTTGTCTTCATTGATGAATTCGACGAAATCGCCCCCGCAAGGGAGATGCGACCGGCGTCGGCGGGTGTCGTCAACGAGCTCCTCAAGTCGTTGCCTGAGTTCAGGCAACGACCGGGGAAACTCTTGATCTGCGCCACAAACTTCGTGGAGACAATCGACCCAGCGGTGCTGCGTCCCGGTCGGTTTGACTTCCTCATCGGAATCGGACCCCCGAATCACGCGGCGCTCGTGGCCCTCTGGCGCCAGGCGCTCGCAACATTGTCGATCGAGGGATCGGTCGATCCCGATTTGCTGGCGGAACGGTGCATCGGGTTCACGCCGGGAGATGTCGACCTAGCCGCTCAGCGTGCGGCTGCCACGGCGTTCGCGCGCGGGAGAGACCGGGGAAAGGCGGAGACGGTCACGCTCGAGGATGTGCTCGACGCAGTCGCAAGGACCAGACCGTCGATCACCGCGGACATGCTCGAGGCATTCAATTCTGAGGTGGTTGCTTTCGAGCGAATCTGAACAGTCATCGACATCTCGGACTGGTATGGCACTGGCGTGGAGGATGTCGAAGAGGCGGAGGCCGGGTTGGGCGGCAGGGGCCCGGCTGTGACCTGGGGAACCCGCAACACCCCGGGTGCGGGGCCCTCGAACGACCCTGGCTTGGCCTCTGGTCCAGCCAGAACGGGGCTTCTGGCCCCGAAACGAGAGCGCGGCAGGAATGTCACACATAGTCCACTGGTTGTTATATGGTGACGAACGTCACCCCTCTCGAGGGGCTATCCCTGAGGAGGGACACATGCAAGAAATCACCCCAATACTGAAAGACGCAGACCTCAACCAACTGGTCTACAACGCCCTGTCATTCGGCACCGCCGTGATGCTGGGTGCTTTCGTCTACTTCCTGACCCAGGTCAAGTCGGTCGCGAAGCAGTACCAGAGCGGCGTGGCCGTCTCGGCAGTCGTCGTCGGCATCGCCGGCTACCACTACTTCCGCATCTGGGACGGCTGGGCACACGGCACCGTCAACGAGGGCTACCGCTACGCGGACTGGCTGATCACGGTCCCGCTGCTCGTCATCGAACTGCTGATCGTCCTCGGTGTCACCGCCGAGCGCCGCAAGAAGTTGATGACCACGCTGGTGCCCGCCACCGTCCTGATGATCGGCCTCGGCTACCCAGGCGAGACCTCGATGTCCGACGGCACCAAGTGGACCTTCTGGGTGCTCTCGATGATCCCGTTCGTCTACATCCTCTGGACGCTGAACGGCGAGCTGAAGGCTGCCGGGTCCCGCGAGACGGGTGCGGTCGCCTCGGCCATCAAGAACGCCACCACGGTGCTCCTTGTGACCTGGCTGTTCTACCCGATCGTGTACCTCTTCCCGGTGATCTTCGACCCGACTGACGGCATCGAGGCGACCCGCCAGGTGGGCTACACCATCGCGGACATCACCGCGAAGGCCCTGTACGGCGTCATGATCCTGAACATCGCACGCGCACGCTCGGGCGACTCGCACTAGGCGATTCATCCACACAACTCAGCAGGGGGGCGCGGTCGATCTGGATCGCGCCCCCCTGGCATTTCCGGAGGAAAACATGAAACCAACAACAATCCTGAGGGCTTCGGTCCTCGTGTCCGCGGCGGCGAGCCTGGTACTCAGCATCTCGCTCTATTTCGCGGGCAACGACGAGAGCGACAAACTCAACGGCATCTACGTGGGAGTCTGGGTGCCGTCCATCCTCGCCCTCGGGGCGTTCATGATCGCCGGGCAGAGGGGAAAGTAGATGTCCGAGGCAGCACTCTTCAGTTTCGGCGCGGTCATCTTCGTGATCGTCTTCACCGGCGCCACCCTCTTCGGGATGGCGACGTTCAAGGAGATTCAGGACCGCGAGGCCTGACCACGCCCCCTGCGCGTCATGGCGGCCCACACACGCTGGGCAAGTGACGAGTTCAGGAACGGCAACGAGAGCCGGTACACCCAGCCAGGAACCACCACGTCCCGACCGCGGCCGAGACTGCGCACTGCGGCACCCACCACGTCCTCTGGGTCGATCCACATCCACCCCGGAACCTGCCGCACGAGATGGCCGAGGCCCGACCGTTCGTGGAGCGGCGTGCGGACGTAGCCGGGGCAGACCACACAGACGCGAACACCTCTGGATTTGAGTTCACGGTGGATGCTGCGCCCGTACGAGGTGGCAAACGACTTCGACGCGGCATAGACGGCGGAGCCGGGCATCTGCACGAGCGACGCGATGCTCGACACGATGATGATGTCGCCACGGCCCCGCACCACCATTGACGGGGCAGTGGCCTCGACCAACTGTGCGACACCGGTCCCGAGCAGATGGCTCATCGAGCCGAGATCCCCCCAGGGGGCCGTGCCCACTCGCGCCGCCATCGTGGTCCCCGCATTGGCGACCAGCACGTCCGGTCGGGGACACAGTGCCGTGACCCGGGCGACCCCGGCAACGGTGGAGAGGTCGGCTGAGCAGGTCGTCACGGTCGCCCCGAGGGCAGGCGCGGTTGCTGCCAGACGGGCGAGGGCTGCGGCATCGCGCCCGACGGCGACGACATCGTGACCGGAGCGCAGGTAATGCTCCGCGAACGCGAGCCCGATGCCTGACGATGCCCCGGTGACCAGTGCGACCGGGCGGGCCGGGGTCGCGGCGGGCTCGTCACTCATCGTGCAATTGCTACCACTTTCCCGTCGGGTCCCGCGCCACTACCTTTGGGGAAGTCGAAGGGGGAACGACATGTTCAGCAGGGCTTTTGCGACCAGCCATCCGGACCGGCCGGCCTATGTGATGGCGTCATCGGGTGAGGTCACGACCCACCTGCAGCTGGAGGAGAGGGCAAACCAGCTGGCCCACCTGCTGCGGTCGGTCGGCCTCCGGAAGGGTGACCACTTCGCCCTGTTCATGGAGAACAACAGGCACTTCCTGGAGATCTGCAGCGCAGGGGAGAGGTCGGGGCTGTACTACACGCCGGTCAACTCGTACCTGAAGGCCGAGGAACTGGCGTACATCGTGAACAACAGCGAGTCCCGCGTGCTCATCACGTCGAGGGCCCGGCGCGAGGTGGCGATGGAGGCCGCACCGATGTGCCCGAAGGTGGAGCTCTTCCTCATTGTCGACGGCACCGGTGACGACGGCCCCTTCAGGGACTACGAGGCCGCAGTGCGCAGCCAGCCCGTCACCCCGATCGCCGACGAGAACCTGGGCATCTCCATGCTCTACTCCTCGGGCACCACGGGAAGACCGAAGGGCATCTTGCGCCCGATGCCCGACGCACGCCCCGACGAGCCCCTGCCGCTGTGGGGCTTCCTCGACGGCCTGTGGAGGTACCGCGACGACATGACGTACCTGTCACCGGCGCCGCTGTACCACTCGGCACCGCAGGCGGCGGTCGGCATCACCATCCGCCGCGGCGGCACGGTGATCGTGATGGAGCACTTCGACCCGGAGGAGTACCTGCGGCTGGTCGAGAAGCACAGGGTCACGCACAGCCAGCTGGTGCCCACCATGTTCAGCCGCATGCTGAAGCTTCCCGAGGACGTCCGCACCCGCTACGACCTCTCGTCGCTCGAGATCGCCATCCATGCCGCCGCACCCTGCCCGGTGCCGGTGAAGGAGGCGATGATCGAGTGGTGGGGCCCCATCATCCACGAGTACTACGGGGCCACCGAGGGGCTGGGGTTCGCGGCGTGTGACTCCGCCGAGTGGCTTGCGCACAGGGGGACCGTGGGCCGGATCGTGCTGGGCGAACTGCACGTGCTGGACGACGACATGAACCCGTCGCCGAAGGGCGAGCCCGGCACGCTGTGGTTCTCTTCCGGGTCCGCGTTCACGTACTTCAACGACAGCGAGAAGACGAAGGAGTCGTCCAGCGCGGACGGCACGAAGACCACCGTCGGCGACGTGGGGTACGTGGATGACGACGGGTTCCTCTTCCTGACCGACCGTGCCACATTCATGATCATCTCGGGCGGGGTGAACATCTACCCGCAGGAGTGCGAGAACCTCCTCATCACCCACCCGAAGGTGGCCGACGCCGCGGTGTTCGGCGTTCCCAACGAGGACCTCGGCGAGGAAGTGAAGGCCGTGGTGCAGCTGATGCCGGGCACGCCCTCGGGCACGGAGACGGAGAGGGAACTCATCGAGTTCTGCGCCGCGCATCTCTCGCGCCAGAAAGTCCCCCGCTCGATCGACTTCGAGGCGGAGCTGCCCCGACTGCCCACAGGCAAGCTGTACAAGAAGCCGCTGCGTGACCGTTACTGGGGCGACAAGAAGTCCCGCATCGTCTGAGTTGCTCACCTAGCCTGTCGCGATGCCGCGCGTGACGTTCATCGGTGCCGGGAGCACCGTCTTTGCCCGCAACCTGATGGGCGACATCCTCAGCTGGCCCGAGCTCGCGTCGTCGACCATCGTCCTGCACGACATCGACGAGTTGCGCCTGCGCACCTCCGAGATCGTCGGTCGCAAGATCGTGGAGACTCTCGGGGTGCCCGCGGTGATCGAGGCCACCACCGACAGGCGCCGTGCGCTCGCCGGTGCGGACTACGTGATCACCATGTTCCAGGTGGGCGGGTACAGGCCGTCCACGGTGATCGATTTCGAGATCCCGAAGAGGTACGGCCTGGAGCAGACGATTGCCGACACGCTCGGCATCGGCGGGATCATGCGCGGCCTGCGCACCATCCCCGTCCTGCTCGCGATCTGCGCCGACATGGAGGAACTCTGCCCGTCTGCGGTGCTGCTGAACTACGTGAACCCGATGAGCATGCTGTGCTGGGCGGTCTCGCGGGCCTCCAGCATCAGCACCATCGGCCTCTGTCACAGCGTGCAGCACACGGCCCACCAGCTGGCCGGGGACATCGGCGTGGACCCCGCGGCTCTCGAGTACACCTGCGCGGGCATCAACCACATGGCGTTCTACCTCTCCTTCGGCGAGCGCACGGCGGACGGAACGAGAGACCTGTACCCGGCGATCGCGGAGCGTGCCCGCACGGTCCCGGCACCGATGCGGGGTGATGCGGAGCGCAGCGACGGCGGGTTCGAGGGGCTGTCCGACGCCGTCCGCTACGAGATGTTCCGTCGGCTCGGCTACTTCGTGACCGAGTCGAGCGAGCACTTCAGCGAGTACGTGCCGTGGTTCATCAAGCGCGACAGGCCCGACCTGCTGGACGGGTTCGGCATCCCGCTGGACGAGTACCCGCGCCGGTGCGAGAGGCAGATCGAGGGGTGGGAGAGTCTGCGCCAGCGCCTCGAGAACCCGGAGGGGCGCCTGCGCGTGGTGCAGAGCATGGAGTACGGCAGCGGGATCATCCACTCCCTGGAGACGGGCACCCGGCGCACCGTCTACGGCAACGTCCCGAACAGGGGGCTCATCACGAACCTCCCGGACGGCTGCAGCGTGGAGGTGCCGTGCACGGTCGACGCCGCGGGAATCCGTCCCGTCGCGGTCGGCGCGCTGCCGCCGCACCTCGCCGCCCTCATGCAGACGAACATCAACGTGCAGTCGCTCACGGTGGAGGCCGTGCTCGCGGGCCGCCGTGACCACGTGTACCACGCCGCGATGCTGGACCCGCACACCGCCGCCGAGCTGGACCTTGACCAGATCTGGTCGCTGGTGGATGACCTCATGGAGGCTCACGGGGACATGATTCCCTCGGCTCTCCGCGCCTGAGCCGATGGCATTGGAATAGAGTTCGCGGGGTGCGGCGCCGAACGATTTTCATCCCGCTGGTCGCGGCCGGGATGCTCGCGTCCCTCGGCCTTCCTGTGCCCGTCGATGCGGCAATGACCCCACCCCCGGTGCGCGTGACCCTCCACCGGCTCGCGTCTGCCGACGGTTCGTTCGAGGCATCCGGCGAAAGTGAGTGGGTGGCGAGCATCGGCGACCGAATGGTGCCCGTGGCGACGGCTGACGGCCTGGAGATGGAGTCGGGCACGCGCGTCGACATGCCCGCCGCATCGGTCGCGTCGGCACAGAGCCTGGACCCGGCAGACCTCCAGCGCGGCCGCCTGGTGCGCGGGGTGAGGAAGGCCGAGTTGCTCACGAACAGGCAGTTGACAGTCGTGCCTGTGCAGTGGCAGGGCGCTGCGTGGAAGGAGTCCGACAGGGCCAACGTGGACGCGATCGTGTCGCAGCTAACGCCGTGGTGGAGCGCGATGTCGGCCCGCCAGGAGACCCTGAAGGTCAGGGTGACGAGCACCGTCAATGCCTCGATCGTGAACCCCGCCGGGCAGTGCGAGTTCGCCGAGATGGCCAACCTCGCCCGCTCGCTCATCGACAGCCTCGGGCTGGAGGCATCGACCGACAACCTGATGGTGACGTTCACCTCCGACACGAAGGACTGCGGGTTCGCCGGCCTCGGCGAGGTGGGCGGGCCCACGTCCTGGACCTATGCGGCCCCGGGCTATGCCGGCGTCTGGGCGCATGAGCTCGGCCACAACCTGGGTCTCCCGCACGCGAACTCGTGCAATGCCGGCGTTCCCCTCACGTACCTCACCACCTGTGCCGACGTGGAGTACGGGAACAACGCGGACGTGATGGGCTCGAGCAACCTCACGTCGTTCTTCTCGCCCACGTTCCTCGTTGCGGCGTCCTTCCTCCCGCCGACCAACACGGCGATGTGGACGGGGGCGAGCAGCACCTACACGCTCGTCCGCGCGGACCGCACCGACCTCGGCATCACGGCCGTGCGCATCCCGGCCGTCAGCGACGCGGCCGGCGACAACACGTTCTGGCTGCAGTACAACCCGAACCGCATCGGCCAGGTGCCCGCATCCGCCAGCCCGACGAACGGGGGTGTGGCGATCACCATGGAGCCGTCGGCGTCCTTCGCCTCGAACTCGATCGCTGCCGACGGCGTGATCGGCCTTGCCAACAGCACCGCCTACATCTGCGACCTGACGGCCCCCACCTCGGACCTCTCGGCGCGCGACCTCACCACCGACCCACGGCTGACCACAGGTTCCTCGTGGACGGACCCGCGCGACAGGTTCACCGTGACGCTCGTGTCGGTCGACGGCACATCGGCCGTGGTGCGGGTGGATCCTGTGGCCACCCCGAGCGTGTGGGCTTTCTCCACCGTGACGGCCATGCCGGACCCGAGCGGGCTAACCAACATGACGGTGTCGTGGCAGCCCTATCTGTCGAACATGGGCTCGCACGAGCCCACCCACTGGGCAGTCGACACCCCGCAGGATGCGACCAAGGTGTGCCTGACGGCCATCCACGAACTCTCCTGCGTGCTGTCCGGGGTGGGCCGATCGGTCAACTACACGCCGCGGGTCACCGGCACGAACGGGAGCGCCCGGTCGGCCGCCTCGACAGCGGGGTCCACGGCCGTCCCCGTGGGGCCGCCCACGTTCACGGCGTCCTTTACCGCGACCGACATCGAGCTGAAGGCGAGCATCACCGTGGGTGACGGCGGGGGGACCGTGCAGGGAACGCCGACCGTGGAGATCGCCGGCATGCCGCCGTGCGCCCTCGCCGTCAATGCCACCACGGTGTGCACGTTCACGGGCCTGCCGCGGCGCGCATCGCACGTTCTCACCGCACGAGGCACGAACGAGGCGGGCACCCGCGAGCGGAAGTTCACCGCCGCCACGCTCGCCGGCGTGCCCGAGACACCGGAGCTGTCGGGGAAGATGGCCGGCGCGGACCTCATCGTGCAGGTCGCGCCGTCCCCGATGGACGAGGCGAACGTGGACTACTACTACCTGCAGTGCTCGATCGGGAACAAGCCGTGGTCGAAGCTGGTGCCCGCCGACCTTGCGCACGTTCCCTACGGGACCATCAAGGTGCCCGGCGTGAAGGGCAAGGACACATGGTGCTATTCGGCACTCATCGCGATGGGCGCGACCAAGCAGTACACCAGTGACTTCGGCTCGGTGAAGGTCATCCGTGCGGGGAAGGTCACCGCCGGGAAGCTCTCTCTGTCGGCGATCGCCGACGGGGCGAAGAAGGGCTTGATCACCGTGAAGTGGACCGCCAAGGACTCGCTCGGCAAGAACATCACGGTCACGGTCAACCCGTCGAAGAAAGCGTGCGCGAAGAAGTCGGCCCTGTCCTGCCTGGTCACGGGGCTGCCGTCCGGTGCGCAGATAGTGGTCCGCATCACGGCGCGTGGGCAGTCAGGCTCACGCTCGATATGGAAGACGGTGATCGTGAAATGAGACGAACGAGGACTCTCCTGGCCGCCGTGCTGGCCGCGTCCGTGATGGCCTCGTGCGCGTCGGAAGAGGAAGTTCTGACCACCACCGTGGCGCCGGCCACCACGACCACGTCGACATCGACGACCACCACAACCTCCACGACCACCACGACGATCCCGATCGCACCGCCGCCCACGGACGTGGTGCTCACCGTGCCCTCCACCGTCCCGGCCCCGCGCAAGACGGGCAACGGCCCGTGCGCGGACCCGGAGGGCGCGGACTACTGCATCTGGGGAACCCAGCCCGTCGACCTCACGGTGAACAACAGCCGCAAGGCCACGATGAACACGGGCCTGCGGCAGGTGTTCACGGCGGTCAGCAAGAAGATGAGCACCGTCGAGATCGTGCTCGAGAGCCGCACCATCGGCGCCCTCGTCCCCGCCACGGAGTCCACGACAGCAGACCAACTGTGCGTGCGCATCACGCTGATGTCGAGCATGGGCCTGCCGATCGCGACCACCGGTCTGGTCACAGGCTCCACAAAGGGGATCCGCCAGCAGATCACGGTGCCGCTCGAGTCGGCGCTCGTCCCCGGCGCCCAGCACAAGATCCAGATCGAGAAGTCGGCGGCCTGCCTGGGCAGAGACCTCTCCACCTACGTGGCCATGTCCTCGAACTACAAGTACCCGCGCAAGTTCGGCCGCATGTCCGTGGACGGCAAGTCGTCCGACGGCTCTCTCTGGGCGCGCATCGACTGAAGCGGCCCGCCCCCGGGCTCAGACGTGGGGCATGACCTCGGCGGCCACGAGGTCGAGGTGCTCCAGATCGGACAGGTCGAGGACCTGCAGGTAGACGCGTTCCGCGCCCACGGCTGACCATTCCCGGAGGCGCGCGGCGGCCTCGGCCGGTGTGCCGCACACCCCGTTCTGGCGGAGCTCTGCGACCTCGCGGCCGATTGCCGCGGCACGCCGGGAGATCTCCGCCTCGTTCGCACCGACGCAGACGACGAGCGCAGTGGAGTACGCGAGCGACGACGGGTCGCGGCCGATCGACTCGCACGCTGCACGGACCCGCCCGCACTGCTCCGTGAACCTCTCCTTCGACTGGAACGGGAGGTTGAACTCGCTGGCAAAGCGCGCGGCGAGTGTGGGGGTCTTCCTCGGCCCGCCGCCGCCGACGATCACCGGCACTGGAGACTGTACCGGCTTCGGCAGGGCGGGGGAACCGGAGAGGCTGTAGTGCTTTCCCTCGTGGTCGAAGGTCGACCCGTGCGGCGTGGACCACAGGCCCGTGACGATCGCCAGTTGTTCCTCCAGGCGCTCGAAACGCTCGCCGAGCCCCGGGAAGGGGATGCCGTACGAGCGGTGCTCGTCCAGGTACCAGCCCGCACCGAGCCCCAGTTCGACCCGGCCCCCGGACATCTCGTCGACGTTCGCGACGGAGATCGCGAGCACGCCCGGGTTGCGGAACGTGGCCGAGTTGACGAGGGTGCCGAGCCGGATGGTGGACGTCTCACGGGCCAGACCCGCGAGCGTGATCCACGCATCAGACGGGCCGGGCAGGCCGCTGACGTGCCCGCCCATCTTCTGGTAGTGGTCGCTGCGGAAGAACGCATCGAAGCCAAGGGCCTCGGCACGCTGCGCCACGGCGAGAAGATCGAGGTAGCCGGCGCCCTGCTGGGGCTCGGTGAAGATGCGCAGAATCACGCCGGCAACCTA
>JBJTCK010000030.1:0-10739 GCA_046091825.1 Actinomycetota bacterium
CCCCGGCCTTAACTGCACGACTCTTCAGCTCCACCGCAGTTCAGCAATCCCTCATTGGCACCGTCATTGCAATTGCGCAGGTCTTCGGCGGCTTCCTAATTTCATTCCACTTGAACCTTCCCCCTGGCCCAACAATCACGGTGGTCGGACTGACAACTTTCTTGCTCTCGTTTTCTCTTGCTTCAATAGCCAAGGATGAGGTGAAGGTCCAGCGACACAGGACCTAGTACGCGTTCCAAAAAGCTGCGTTTCGCGTTCCAAACGTTTACTGAAACCCCAGCCAGTACCCCATCAATACAGATGCTTGGAATTTCGCACCAGCCTCACGAAGGCAACAGCCCACAGCGTACTGGCACCTCAGCATCGGTTGTGGGGTCGTCACCGGCCGGGGAACCGGTAGACGATCTCCCCGAAGGAGTCTGCGGCGAAGAAATAGAGCAACCGCAACGGTTCGTTGCCCGTGTTCACGGCCATGTGCTCGGTGTCGCCCGGGATGAACACCGCATCGCCCGCACGCACCGGGGTCGACTCCCCATCCACGACAACCTCGCCGGAACCAGAAATGAAAAAATAGACCTCGGCCTGGCTGTGAAGGTGACCGCACGGCGGCCGCGGTGCACCGACAGGAATGTCCGCGAGACCCACGGTGAGGCCCTCGGTGTCGGTGCGGTCGGAACTGAAGAGCGTCCACCAGTTGACATGGCCCGTGACGTCATCGCGCCAGGACTCCGTGGCACAGTCCTCGGCGCGCCGGAACACGGCCCTTCCCCCCATGGGGGTCACACTAACTCGCCCCGGGAACGGCGAAGGCCGCCGTGCGCACCCAGATCCACACGGCGGCCCACTCCGCGTCGGGGACCTCAGAGGGAGGCGAGATCCACCGTGGGGGGAACGATGACCTTATCGATCACATGGATGACGCCGTTTGATGCGGGGACATCAGTTGCAGTGACCGTTGCGTCGTTGACCTTCACGCCGCCCTCGGTGGTGATGGCGATGGTTGAGCCCTCGACAGTTGCTGCATCGCCTGCGGCGACGTCAGCAGCCATCACCTTGGCCCCGAGCACGTGGTAGGTGAGGATCTTCACGAGGACATCCTTATTCTCCGCGAGGAGCAACTTGTCCAGAAGGCCTGCGGGCAACGCAGCGAACGCCTCGTTGGTTGGTGCGAAGACGGTGAACGGACCCTCGCCCGACAGTGTCTCCCCGAGACCGGCCGCAGTGACCGCCGCGACGAGTGTGCTGAAGTCCTCGTTCGCGGATGCGACCTCGACGATGGTGCCCGGCTCGGCGGCCATCGTGGTGTCGACCGCAACCGTTGTGTCCGATGACGAGTCATCGGAGCCACAGGCGGCGAAGAGGAGGGTGGATGCCGCGACTGCGACGATGATTCGTGATCTCACGGTGGATTCTCCTTGGGGGGAAGTGCCGCACCGATCGGCACAGCACCGGGGACAACCCCGGCCAATCGGCGGACATTCCGCGAGCCAGATGAATTCTGTAGGGTGTGACGAATGTTCTCCGCTAGCCGCGGCCGGCTCTGCCCCTGGTCGCCCGCTAGCCGCGGCCGACCATGCCCCCGCCGACGCTGATGGCGGCGATGTTCTGCAGGATGGTGGGCATCAGGTACTCGCGCAGTCGCTGCAGTGCCGCGTCCGCGGAGGCATGGCCCGCACGCTGGAGGACATCAAGATCTGCGATCGTGTCCTGCAGTCCGTAGCCGAGCCTGGCATGCGCAGCACGCACCGGGGCCTGGTCAACGGGCACAGGGACATCAGCCAGCGCACCGAGCGTTGCCGCCCTGTCACGGATGCGGTCGGCCTCGGGGCCGGCAACGTCGCCCAGCACCGCAGCGACATCACGCAACGTCCGGGTCATCTCGTTGTGCTCGTGCGCGACTGCGGCATCCATCATGGGCAGGACCTGGCGGACCTGCTGGATGAGCGACTGCATCATCATGGCCGTCGCCATGGACTTCGCGTTGCCCAGGTGCGGGATGATCTCGTTCTGGAGCGCCACGATCAGCCCCTCGAGGATGTCGTCGACTGTGGGTGTGGTGTTCATGCTGTTGTCCCCGGGTAGCCCATCAACTGCGCCATCGCCGGCAGCGCCGGCAGGCTCGACTGGATCAGGTAGAGCGGCAGGAGGAGCATGTGCTCCTTGCGGATTCGCCGCGCCACTGACTGGTGCACCGGCACCGCGATGTTCGCCGTGCCGAAGAGGGTAAAGTACCCCAGCTCCTCTGGCGTGATGTCGGCACCCGCGAGCTTGTTGTAGTAGGCGAGGAAGCCACCCTCCTTCTTCGGGTAGGACATCACGCTGGTTGCACTGAGGATGTCCATGAGCACCATCCAGCCGAGGTCCTCGCGCGGGTCGCCGACCAGGCTGTTCTCCCAGTCGATGAGCGCCGACACGCGGCCGTTCTCGTAGAGGAAGTTCGCCGGGTTGAAGTCCCCGTGGACCACAGCGAGCGGCATGGGGCGCGGCTTGTTGCGGCGGAGCGTGAGAAATGAGTCGAGCAGCATCATCATCACCGGGTCCCAGGCGATGGTGCGGTACTCGCGGATGTAGTACTCGAAGGTGGAGTCCATGTACTCGTCCCACGAGCCGCCGTGGATCCCCACGCCGCGGGGGTCCACGAGAGCCCCGGACGGGTCGATCGTCGCGATGTCCGTGGAGTGCAGCTCCACCAGCACCTCGCAGAGGTGCCGGATGACGTCCTCGCACTGGTCCTCGTCAGCGCCGCCGTTGAAGAGCGCTGATGTCTGGCCGCTGCCGGAGGCTCGCTCCAGCACCATCGCCGGCTCGCCGAACGGTGCGGGGTCGAGTTCGTAGCCGTAGCTGCGGCTGACGGGCACCGCCGTGCGCGTGCGGAGCGCCTCGATGAGGTCATGCTCCACCGCCCGGCTCGTGTTGCGGCTCGCCTCGATGTCGGGCGGGTTCTTGCGGATGATGAGCGGGAGCGTCTCCGCGGCACCGCCGCGCGTGACGGTGACGTCGCAGCGAAACGTCTCGCGCGAGAAACCCCCGGGAATCGGCTGCAGGTCGTTCACCTGCACGTCCGTGATGTCCGGCTCGGCGCGCCTCAGCACACCGATGATTGCTTGCTCCATGCAGACCCCCCCTGCTCGCGGCAACGGCACAACCGTACCGCACGCACGGTATGCGCGTGCCAGTCAGCCCAGGACCGGTGTCAATCCTGACGGCGCAGTACGAGCCTGCCCCAGACCGTGCCCGCCTCGCGGTAGCGCGAGGTGACGACCGTCCCGAGCGTGCCTGACGGGTCGCATCTCTCCGCCGACTGCACCTCCACCACGTACTCCGGTGCCGACGGCCCCTCCAGGTAGGAGCGCAGCATCGGGAGTGCCTCCGGAACCGCGCGGAAGTACTCGAACCAGCTGTACATGAACGGCGGGTCCTGGCGCAGGTGTGCGTACATGGCGCTGCTCGCGCACATGGCCCACACCGTGCCGTGGGCAGGGTCGTTCGCGCGGAACCACGCCGCGACGTCCTCGTTGAAGACGAGGCGCGTGTCCGCGTTCAGCTCCCTCGCGACGGTCGCATCGTCCATGCGCAGCGCCTCCACCGCCCGCACGGCCGGCACAGCGGAGCACAGCACCACTGCGGCGGCGAGCAGCCGGCGGTTGCCGATGCACGAGAGCGCGATGCCCACCGCCGTGCCGAACGGGAACATGAGGATCACCCAGTAGTGACGGTGGAACAGCCCTCCCGCCGCGAACGCCACGGTCGCCGTAGTGCCCCATGCGACGAGAACCATGACCGATCGTGCGTGCGTGCGCAGCATCCGGGGCACGGCCGCCGCCACCACGAGCACGGCCACGATGACGACCGGGGCCACGATCCGTCCCGTCTCGCGCAGTTTCTCCCAGTCAGCCGAGGTGAGGGCGCTCTTGTGCTCCAGGCGGACACCGGCAAAGGCCCACCACCAGTCACCGAAGCCGGTGAGCGCCGCATGGCCGAGCATCAATGACACAGGCACCGCGGCGCCACCCGCAAGCGAACCCGCGGCGCGACCGGACGTTGCCGCCCCCCATCTCTCCCGGACCGCCACGATGAGCACCGCAATGCACCCGGCGACCGTGGCGTCGAACCCGCTCTGCTTGATGGTCACCGCCGCACCACCGGCGAGCCCGGCGAGGAACAGCATGCGCATGTCCGGATCTCCCCGGTCCCACACCGCGATGAGGATCCCCGCTAGCGCAACTGCACCGGCAGCACAGCTGAGCAGCTCTGCGTTCGCGATGAACCCCTCGATCTGTGCGGTGCTCAAGCCCACCCCCACGGCCCACATGGCGGGCACACGGGCGCGCTCCCCTGCGAGGACCCACGCGATGTGGCCGCAGGCGAGCATCGCCACGAAGCAGGCTGCTGTCGCGAGCAGGCGCACCCCGGCGGTGTTCCCGAGACCCAGCCTGTCCAGAATGCCGTAGAGGAGGAGGAGCCCCTGCGGCCTGTCCACCCACACTGTCCCGTACAGGTCGGCGCCGCGGAACCACGCCCGGGCAACGGCCAGGTAGCCGCCCTCATCGGTGGACAACGGGGAGAAGAGGAAGCGCGCCCGCAGCAGAAACACGGCAGCGAACGGCAGCCACCTCCTCCATCCCGCCGGCACCCGCATCACCGCAGAGGCTAGGTGCCGACATACTCTCGGGAGATGACCGGTGATGTGTGCGGGAAGTGGCGCAACGACCTGCAGGCGTGGGCCATCCCGGAGCAGGTCCTCGCGCAGGCCCCGGAGTCACCGTGGATCCACCCAGTGGAGAACTTCACCCCGAAGGGCGACCTGCACGTTGACGTCCCGTCGCGGCTGCGGGCACTCGAGGCACTGCCTGACGGCGGCTCCGTGCTCGACATCGGGTGCGGCGGCGGCCGCGCCGCCTTCGGCCTGGTGCCTCCCGCGGGTTCCGTGTCCGGCGTGGACCACCAGCAGGGGATGCTCGACGTGTTCTCACATGAGGCAGCCGCGCGCGGCGTCGTGTGCAGCGTGCACCTGGGCGACTGGCCGGCAGTGGCCGGCACTGTGCCCGTCTGCGACGTGGTGACGTGCCACCACGTGCTCTACAACGTGCAGGATCTGCGGCCGTTCCTGGAGGCACTGACCGCGCATGCGCGCAGGCGCGTGGTCACCGAGATCCCGTTGCTCCACCCGCTGAGTTCGCTCTCCGGCGCATGGCGGCACTTCTGGGGTCTCGAGCGGCCGCTGGGGCCGACGGCAGACGATGCCCTGGCGTGCGCGCGGTCCCTGGGGATCGACGCACGGATGGAGACCTTCGCGGATCCTCCTCCGCCGGCGCGCGCAGTCACTGATGACGACGTGCGGCACACACGGGTGCGGCTGTGCCTCACGGCCGACCGCGACGATGACGTGCGCACCTGGCTGGAGGCGAACCCACGGCCGGCCCGGGAGCTGGCCGCCCTGTGGTGGGACGTCCCCGCCTGATGCTCTGCTGACGACCCGTTCGGCTCCGGTGCCCTTCCGATAGCCCTGTTGCACGAACCGGGTGGGAGACTTGCGCGAACAAACAACCTGGGGGGCTCCCATGACGACACTTGACACCGGCACCGACGACCTGCTGGCCCGCATCGACGGCCACGTGGCGGTCATCTCGTTCAACCGCCCGCAGGCTCGCAACGCCCTGTCCGACGCGATGTACGCGGGGTTCGGCCGCGTCCTGCCACAGCTGGCCACGGACCCGGAGGTGCGGGTGGTGATGGTCACCGGAGAGGGTGGGGCATTCTGCGCCGGCGGCGACGTGAAGGGGTTCGTCTCCAGCCACAAGGCCGACGGGGGCACACCGCGCCAGACCAGCACGGAATCCGCGGTGCAGCGCTTGCGCACCATCCAGAACCAGGTCAGTTTCGCCCTGCGCCGGATGCCCCAGCCCGTGGTGGCGTCGTTCCCGGGTGCCGCCGCCGGGGCGGGGCTCTCCATCGGGCTGGCCGCCGACCTGCGCATCGCTGCCGAGCGGGCGATCATCGTGACGGCGTTCTCGAACATCGGCGCCAGCGGTGACTTCGGCACGTCTTGGTTCCTCCCCCGCATCGTGGGCGAGGCGAAGGCGAAGGAACTGATGTTCCTCTCCCCCAGGCTCTCCGCGCGCGACGCGCTCGCAATCAACATGGTCAATGCCGTGCTGCCCGACGAGGGCTACGAGCAGGCGGCGCTGGAGTGGTGCCGTGACCTCGCGTCACGCGCCCCGATCGCGCTTCAGCACATGAAGCAGAACGTGAACCGTTCGCTCGACGTGTCCCTGGAGGCAGGCCTGGACGCCGAGGCCGTCGCGATGGTGCGCACCATGAGCACTTCCGACCACCGGGAGGCATCGGCTGCGTTCGTGGAGAAGCGGCCCGCGCGTTTCACCGGCAACTGAGTCGGTCACCCCGTTCCGGCACCAGCGCACCGGCACGCATCAGGTCAGGTCGTGCCGGGCTCGCGCGGCAGGCCGAGCGCCCGTTCCCCGATCGTGTTCTTCTGGATCTCGTCCGTGCCGCCGCCGAGTGACATGCGCGGCGCGTTCAGCACGTGGTACTGCCAGAACGCGGAGTCGTCGTCCTCGTCGAAGGCGATCATCGACGGGTGAAGCGCCGCTGCAACGTCGGCGGCGTGGCGGGCCTGCTTCGTGCGCCACAGCTTCCCGATGCTGGGGTGCACGCCGCGACGCTGTGACAGCCAGGTCATGACCATCTCGCCCGTGTGGGCACGCGCCAGTTCCTGGCGCACCAACGGGTCGCGGGACGCACCCGTGCGCACGGCGAGAGAGAGCAGGAAGTGAACAGGGAGCGCGGCGGAGCCCGATGCCCTGCGCTCGCCGTCGTCGCTGCCGGCACCAAGTGACGACCGTTCGTGGGCGAGCAGCTGGGTTGCCGCACGCCACCCGTCGTTCACCTCTCCGACCACCCAGCTGCGCGGCACACGGGCATCGGTGAAGAACACCTCGTTGAACTCGGCGTGGCCCGTCATCTGGCGCAACGGGCGCACCTCCACACCGGGCTGGTGCATCGGCATCACCATCATGGAGATGCCGGCCTTGCCCGGTTGGTCACCAGTGCGCGCGAGCAGGATGCCGAGGTCGGAGTTGTGGGCACCCGATGTCCACACCTTCTGGCCGTTCACCACCCACTCGTCGCCGTCGGGCACCGCACGCGTGGACAGCGACGGCAGGTCGCTGCCGGCACCCGGCTCCGAATACAGCTGGCACCAGATCTCCTCGCCGCGCAGCGCGGGCCGCACGAACCTCTCCTTCAGTTCCTCCGACCCGTACTGCAGGATCGTCGGCACGGCCAGTTTCACCCCGATGCCGAACGTGCCCTCTTCTGACGGCACCCTCCCGCGCGAGATCCGCTGCAGCCGTCGCGCACCGTCAGCGGGTTCGCTGCGGCCCCCGTACTGCTCCGGGATGCCAAACCCGGCGAGGCCGGCATCGAAGAGGGCGGCGCGCCACGCCCGGGCGCGGGACGTGTGGGACTGGCCGGCCGCATCCAGCACCGCAGGCAGCGCAGAGAAGAACCGCTCAACCTCGTCGTCGAATGCGTCCCCCACGGACGGGACATTATTCGCCGAGGCGGCGGAAGAACCCGTCCGGGGCGACCACGTCGGAGCGGTCGAGGTCACGGATGTCGGCCTTACCGATGCCCGTCAGGGCGGAGTCAATGCCGCCGCGCAGGAGATCCAGCACGTTCTCCACGCCGGCCTGGCCGTTCGCGGCGAGGCCCCACAGGTAGGCACGGCCAATCATCACGGCCTTCGCGCCGAGAGCAACGGCCTTCACCACATCGCTGCCGCGGCGCACGCCGCCGTCGAGCACGACCTCGATCTGGCTGCCCACTGCATCGACCACGGCGGGAAGAGCCCTGATCGAGGCCGGCGTGCCGTCGAGGTTGTTGCCGCCGTGGTTCGAGACGGAGAGGGCCGTGGCACCGATGTCGACGACACGCCGCGCGTCGTCCACCCGGCACACGCCCTTCACCATGAACGGACCGTCCCACTGCGAGCGCAGCCAGGCGAGGTCCTCCCAGGTGGGCAGCGGCGTGGTCATCCACTCGTAGTAGGCACCGAAGAACGTGGGGGCCTTCTCGCCGGGCTTCGCCATGTTCGGCGCCGTGAGGTCGGGGATGCGGAACGTGCGCGCGAACTGCAGCAGCCATCGCGGACGGGCGAGCACCTCGGGGGCCAGCTTCACTGCCGCCTTCAGGTCCACCTTCTCGGGGATCCACGGGCTGCCCCAGTCACGTCCGTTCGAGAACGACCAGTCGAGGGTGACGATCACACCCTTCGCACCGGCGGCCTTCGCACGCTCCATGCGCTGCAGCAGCGTGTCCCTGTCTCCGCACCAGTAGATCTGGAAGAAGGTCCTCTCGTTTGCCGCGGCCACGTCCTCCACGCTGCGACTGGCGAAGGAACTGAGCCCCATGGCGATGCCGCGGTTCTGTGCCGCGCGCGCGATGGCAACCTCACCCTCCGGGTGGACCGCCTGCACTCCGGTCGGCGAGATGATGACGGGCATGGACAGGTCCTGTCCCATGACGTTCACGGCCATGGAGCGCTCTCGCGGGAGGTTCGCCATGTGCGGGGCAAAGCCCAGCTGGTCGAACGCCGAGAGGTTGTCGGCAACGGTGAGCCCCTTCTCGGAGCCGGCGACGAGCGCGCCGTAGACGGACCTCGGCAGGCGCTTCTTAGCGCGGCGCTGGGCCTCGGCCACCGTCTCGAACCATGCATTCGCCATTTCGCGCACCTCCGGGGCAGGCTTCGGAGTGTACCGCCCCCGTCTCAGCCCAGAATGGCCAGGAGGTCCGAGGGGGCGCGGGCGATGTGCGTCGCCCCGGCGCCCGAGAGTTCCTCCTCGTCGCCGTAGCCCCACATCACGCCGATCGAATTGGTGCCCACCTCCACTGCCGCGTCGATGTCGTGGTGGCGGTCCCCGATCATCCAGCACACGTCGTGGCCCAGCGAGGCGTCCCTCGTGGCATGAACATGGGCGATTGCCGTCTCAAGCAGGCGGGCCTTCGGCACGGGTGCATCCGGCTGCGGGCCGATCACGATCTCCATCATGTGCTCCATGCGCAGCGCCCTCACAGCGATGACCGCCTGGTTCACGGGTTTCGCGGTGACAACGGACAGGTGGTAGCGCGCGGCGAGTTCGTCCATCACCTCGCCGATGCCCTCGATGCGGGGCGTGCGCGGCAGGTGCTCGGCCGTGTAGACGCGCCGGTACTCCGTGATGAGCCCATCCGTGAGCGACTCGTCCATGCCGCGCGCCCGCAGCAGGACCGGCATCGTGTGCTGGAAGGCCGGCCCGATGATGAAGCGGGCCTCCTCCTGCGTGAGCGGTGACGTGCCGAGCGATGCGAGCACCTGGTTGACCGCCGTGGTGATGCCCGTGCCGGAGTCAGCGAGCGTGCCGTCGAGGTCGAGGAACAGCGCCCCCTTCTTTCTCCCCGTCCCGCGTGTCACCGCATCAACCGTAGGCGCCCGTCTACCGTGGTGCCCGTGTCCGCGTCCACGTTGCTGCTCGTGCTCGACCTGCTCGGCATCGCGGTGTTCGCGGCATCCGGGGCCCTCACCGGCGTGCAGAAGCAGTTGGACATCTTCGGGGTGGTCTTTCTGGCGGGGGCCACGGGCATCGGCGGGGGGTTCATCCGCGACGCACTGATCGGCGCTACCCCCGCGGCGGCACTGGGCGACTGGCGGTACCTGGCCGTGCCGGCTGTGGTCGGCGCGGTCGGCTTCTATGTGCACCCCACCATCACCCGGCTCGCCCGGCCGTTGCTCGTGCTGGATGCCGCGGGGCTCGGCCTCTTCGCTGTGGCCGGCACGCGCAAGGCGATCGACGCAGGCATCGGTCCCGTCGGCGCGTGCGCGATCGGGATGGTCACCGCCATCGGCGGAGGCATCATCCGCGACGTTCTCGTGCGGGAGATACCCGCGGTGCTCATGCGCGAGATCTACGCCACGGCCGCGCTCGTCGGCACGGTCGTCACCGTCGCGGCCGACCGGATGGGCGCACCCGACACTGCGTCAGCCGTCCTCGCGATCGCGGTCACGTTCGTCATCCGTGTCGTCAGCCGCTGGCGCCGGTGGTCCGCGCCGGTCGCAGCGCGGCACGACGGTTGATGCCGCGCCCCGCGGTACCGACATCACATCACATCAGCCGCACCCGGGCCTACGTTCACAGGCATGGCAAGCAGCACGGCGCCGCATCGTGGTGGGAGTGGACTACGTCTCGCAGCACTCCAGGGTGCCCGTCGTGATCGTCCCCGCAAAGAAGTAGGCGGGTACGGTGGGGCCGTGTCTATCGACCCCACCGAACCCACCGGGCTCGAGCTCACCGTGCTCAGTCTCTGTGACTACGCGAACGTGCGCGAGGGCCTGCTGAACATCACGAGCGGCGGCATCACCCGCATCGCCGTCCACCAGGGATTCCCAGCCGAGATCGAGGCACACTTGGCGATGTCGGTGTACGTGCAGCCCCACAGGGTTGGCGAGGCGCACCACGGCCGTGTGATGCTGCGCTACCCGGACACGGCCGCCGAGATCGCCCGCATCGACTTCGAGTTCAACGTGGACGCGGACCGCAACCCCGGCGAGGGCCTGAACATCCCGTTCGCCCTCCCCCTGCGCTCGGCGGTGTTCCCCCACGCCGGCCAGGTGGACGTGTCCGTCAGCCTGGACGGCGCACCTGCCGGCCTGCTGAGTTTCTGGCTGATCGACGGCACCGCCT
>JBJTCK010000031.1:0-9497 GCA_046091825.1 Actinomycetota bacterium
CCGCACGCCCCTCCCGCGGTGGGCAGTGTGGGCGATCATCGCCACGGTGCTGGCCCTCGGTATCGGCAGCCAGATGTTCGCCACCGACACCGGCGAGCGGCTCTCGTACACCGAGTTCCTCCAGCAGGTCCGTGCCGGCAAGGTCGAGAAGGTCACGCTCAACAACGCCACCAACACGATCTCGGGCACGCTCACCGACGGCAGCAAGTTCACCACCACCGGTGCGGTGCAGTTGAGCGACGCCGACGAGCAGCTCCTGAAGGACCGCGGCGTCGACTACGACTACAAGACCCCCCAGGCGAACTGGTTCACCAGCCTCGTGCCGATCCTGCTCCCGTTCCTCTTCGTCATCGCGTTCTTCATGTGGATGCAGCGCCGTGCCATGGGCCAGCAGGGCAACATCATGTCCATCGGGCGCAGCAAGGCCAAGGCGTACCAGGCCGACAAGCCCTCGACCACGTTCGCCGACGTCGCCGGCTACGACGGCGTGAAGCTGGAGATCAAGGAGGTCGTCGACTTCCTCCGCATGCCGGAACGTTTCAAGGAGATCGGTGCGCGGGTGCCGAAGGGCATCCTCCTCGTGGGGCCGCCCGGCACCGGCAAGACCCTCTTCGCGCGGGCCGTGGCCGGGGAGGCCGGGGTCGGCTTCCTGTCCGTCACTGGCTCTGACTTCATGGAGATGTTCGTCGGCGTCGGCGCCAGCCGCGTGCGGGACCTGTTCCAACAGGCACGCAAGATGGGCAAGGCGATCATCTTCGTCGACGAGATCGACTCCATCGGACGCAAGCGCGGGGCCGGCCTGGGCGGCGGCCACGACGAGCGCGAGCAGACCCTCAACCAGATGCTCGCGGAGATGGACGGCTTCGAGACCACCGAGGGCATCGTCATCCTCGCCGCCACCAACCGGCCCGACATTCTCGACCCCGCACTGCTCCGGCCGGGCCGATTCGACCGCCAGATCGTGGTGCCACTCCCGGAAGCCGAGGAGCGCCTCGTCATCCTGAAGGTGCACGCGCGCGACAAGCGTCTCGGGCCCGACGTCGACCTCGAGACCATGGCGAAGGCCACGCCCGGCATGAGCGGCGCCGACCTTGCCAACCTCGTGAACGAGGCCGCGCTGTTCGCGGTGCGCCGCGGCAGCGTCCAGATCGAGCGGATCGACTTCGAGAACGCGCGTGACCGCGTGGTGCTCGGCGCGAGCCGCGAGAGCCTCGTGCTCACGGCCGAGGAGAAGCGCGCCACCGCGTACCACGAGGGAGGCCACGCCATCCTCGCCACCGTGCTGCCGAACAGCGACCCGCTGCACAAGGTCACCATCCTCCCCCGCGGCATGGCGCTCGGCGTCACGTGGACCCTGCCGGAGGAGCGCCACACGTACTCGCGCGACTACTTCCTGGACGTCATCTGCAAGGCCATGGGCGGCCGGGTCGCCGAGAAGATCGTCTTCGGCCAGCTCAACAGCGGCGCCGCGAACGACCTCGAGCAGGCCACCAACATCGCACGCCGCATGGTGCGCGAGTGGGGCATGTCCGACAACGTGGGGCCGATGGCCTGGCACGGCCAGCAGCAGGTCTTCCTCGGGGAGGACCTCATGACGAGCGGCCGCGAGTACAGCGACTCCACCGCAAAGATGATGGACGACGAGATCTCGCGCATCCTGCGCGAGCAGGAGGAGCGTGCCCACCAGCTGCTCACGAAGCACCGCAAGGGTCTCGACCTCGTGGCGGAGGCGCTCCTCGAGCAGGAGACCATCGACGGGCCCACCGTCGGGCGTCTCGTGCAGCAGGCACTCGACTCCCCCGCCTCCGCCGAGGCACCCATCGCCTGACGCGGGTCCGGGCGGGCGTCAGTCCGTCCGGCCTGTGTCGGTCCCGCCGAGCGGTGACTCGTGTGCGGGCGTCGAACCAGGCTCGCGGCACTCGGCGACTGCCGCCCACAGGTCCTGTGCCTTCACCGGCCCCAGGAAGCCGGCGCGCACCGCGCCGTCAGCATCGACAACGATGAGTGACGGAACCGCGTCGACCGCGTAACGGTCGTGCAGGTCCCGCCTCTCGGTGTACTCCACGTCAACCACGGCAACGTCACGTGACTCGGTGACCCGCGCCTTCGCGAGCACGTCGGCACACGCGTTGCACGTGGCTGACGTGAACACGACCACCAGCCAGGGCCGCTCCGGGTGCGGGAAGTCGGACCGGTCGACCTGTGCGGGAAGCCGGAAACCTCCCTGGGTCGGGGCATCAGGGCGACGCCGCCGTGCGACGACCGAGACGACCAGTGCGACGGCCACACCTGCAGCGACGAGCAGGAAGTTCGTCACCGTGACACCCTCACCGGGAGCCCGCCGACGATGGAGAACCCCACGAGGCCGTGGTTGCGCGCCATGCGGCGCTGCACCGCGACGGGGACGGTCGCCTCGATGATCACCTCGCCGGGCGGGACGTCGGGCGGGACGTCGAGACTGACCACGGAGGCAGCACCGAGGGTCACGTTCTCCAGGCCCGGCAGGGCGACCTTTCCGCCAGGCCCGAAGGCCGAGACACTGAACGTGCCCTCGGTTGCGGTGGTGTTCAGGACCGAGACCGCGTTCAGTGCGCCGCCGGTGAGGCCGCTGGGCAGGCGCCACACGGGCGACAGCAACCCGTCGGCCAGCCCGTTCGTCACAGCGGTGAACGAGCTGCCGCCCGTCTGCTGGGACAGGACATGCTCGACGACCACCGGCGGGCCGTCGAGGACAGACACGACCATCGCATGGTCGCCCTTCGGCAGGTCGGCAACGGCGTTCGTGTCGATCGCGACGATGCCGCCGGCGGGAATCTCGATCTCGCTGGTCGGTGTCGCTGCCACGTTGGTCTCGTCGACCGGAAGTCCGTTCGTGATCCCCTCACCGAAGAAGGTGACCTGCACCCTCGCCGGCGATCCGCCCGGGTTGTACGCCACCAGTTGCTCCAGAACCGATGCGCCGGTGCGGCCGGACGTGAACCACCACTGGTCGAGTGCACGGGGGGTGCCCGTCGTGGTGGAGTAGCCCAGCCTCCCCGCACCGAGGTAGTGCTGGATGCGCGAGGTGACGACGCGCCCTGTCGTGGCCTGCACCGCGACGGCGAGACGGGGCTCGTCCTGGGCGCCGAGGTCGGCCATCGAGAGGCTCCTCGCGGAGCGGGGCGCGATGATGAGGCCCTGGAGGTTCGCGGGCTCGCGCGAGCCCTCGCTCGTCGTGTACGTCATGTTCACCACGGCGGGGTCCGGGAACGGGTTCGTGATGACGATGCGCTGGCTGCTCCCCTCGGCGGTGAACCCGTCGGCGAAGTACCAGGTCGATGATGTGTCAGGCACGCACTGCGAGGTCACGTCCCCGCCGGGGAAGTCGAGTTGCTGCTCGACCGTTCCCGCGCTGCCGATCAGTTCCACCTGCGGCACGATCACCCCCACGGTACGGCCGCGCAGGAACTCGACCTGCTCGCGCGACCGGGGCTTGACCGTGACGGTCGACTGTTCCGCCGGGTCCGCGGAGAGGAACGACACGGACGCCACGAGGTCCTGGTCGCCGGGGTTCGAGATGTTGACGAACGCGCTCGTCACGCCGTCACCGGCCGCCGCGCCGGGGCAGAACCAGGACGAACTGATGCGTCTCGCCTCCTGCACCTGCGGGAACGCGCTCAGCGAGCCCCCTGCGGCGGCGGCGCCCTCCAGGCCCTCCGGCCGGTAGCGGTCGACAGCCACGATGCCCGCGACACCGGCCGCGACGAGCGCGAACCCGAGGAGTCTCCTCAGCAGCCTCACGCCGGCACCCCCATCGTGAGGGCCGCATCGAACTGCGCGACGGTGTCGCGCCTGCGCCTGCGCCTGCGGCGCGGGACCGAGAACCAGACGACGACGGCCCACAGGGAGATCTGCAGCAACGTCACAAGCGTGCGCAGCCACGACGTGCGCATCGAGAGAGTCACCGTTGACTCCCCGTCGAGCTCGACGGCGTTCGTCAGCCCGAACGCAGGCGAGGTCGCTGCTCCCCTGGTCGCACCCGCGCCGGACACCTCCACCTGCCACCTGTCGGTGTAGGGCACGGCGAGGTGCAGCACGCCGGGCCCGGTCATGGCCGTCGCGCTGCGTCGCGCCGTGACTCCGGGCATCACCGGGACAGCGCCGCCCAGGTCGGCAGCGATCATCGACTCTGCGCCCGCAAGACGGGATGCCTCTGCTGCCGCCGGCGTGAGGAGCGACGCGACAGGCAGCCACGTGGAGTTCTCGAAGATCGCGAGGTCGGGGGACGAGAACCGGCGCTTCAGGTCGAGCTGGCGCGAGAGCGCGTCCACGAGGCCCCGCGGCTCGGCGAGCGGCTGTGAGCGCGTGGACTGACCCCCGTCGACGATCGGCACGACCAGGTACCTCACGCTGAGCGGGGCGAGCAGCCGCCCGGCACGGGCCGTGGTGCCGCGCACGATGCCGCGCACCGCGCGGGATGCGCTTTCGTTCGCGCGCGTCGGTGCGGTCTCCCACCCGTCCTCGAGGTCGGCGTCACGGCCGTTCACCACCGAGTAGGCGATCCCCCAGCCGATGTTCGCGGGCGCCGCGGGGAGAACGCGCGGGTCACCGATGAAGAGCGTGCGGTAGTCACCCGCGCCGTCGTCGTCAGGGAGCTGGGCGAGGAGCCGCGACAGGGACATGTCCGGCTGGTTCCAGTCACCTGCGACGGCGTTCACCGCACCGGGCACCAGACCCACGGTGAAGGCCGCCGCGACGAGGAACCCGAGAGGCTGGCGCCACGAGATCCGGCCGCGCCGCAAGTCGATGTTCAGGCCCGCACCCATGGCGCCGGCGCACACCGCCAGGCCGAATGCGACCGGGACGAGCATGACCGCCGGTTCTGGAAGGTGCACTGGGAGCAGCGCCTTGTCATCGAGGAGGACGATGAGGAAACCTGTGATCGAGAGCATCGCGCCGCGCAGTGCCCACGGAAGACGCGACCCGCGGACCACGAGCATCGCCCCGAGCACAGGGGCGATGAGCAGCACCGCGACCTGGCCGAGCACGTAATTGCCCACCTGGAACGTGGCGAGGCGCCCGATGCCGAGCGACCGCCCGCCCTCGACCGGGGCTCCGGTGACGGCCTCCCACCAGCCGTCACGTGCGTACGAGGCCGCCCACGGGAGGTTCATGACGACGGCCGCAGCCGTGACGGCCGCGGGAATCCCGGCCCACCGCGCCGACCACTGCAGGCGCGCGCCGTGGAGGAGCGTCACCGGCGCCCACACCGCGCCAAGAAGCGCGACGGTGACGAGGTTGCCAGGCTCGAACGCGAGGAGGACCGCACCGGTGAGCGAGGCGGCGAGGAAAGTGCGCCGCCACTCCGCAGTGGCGAGATCGCCGAATGCATCCTCGTCGACGTCCGACGCGCGCAGCACCGGCACGTGCCCGACGAGCCGCCGCATGTGGTGGGCGAGCCACGGGAACAGCGCGTAAGTGACCAGGCCGCCCCAGCGCCCTGCGGCGATGGACGCCCAGGCAAGGGGCACCGCCGCGTAGGCGAGCGTCGCGGCGACGCGCGCGGCCCGTGTCGTCAGCACTGAAGCGAACCTCCACACGCCGAGCCACCCGACCAGTGGCGCACCGACGATGAGGAGCGTGCGCAGGAGGCCCATGTTGCCGAGCGCCGCGGCCCCGCCGGCCGCCGTCAGGCCGACACCGGTGGGGACCGAACCGACCTGGCCGACCCCTGCGCCCCACCACCCGCTCGCGACCGCGCGCAGGAGCGAGCGGGGGCCGTCGTCCAGGCGCACGAACTGGCCGACCACCGCGGGGCCGTGGAGCAGGAGCGAACGCGAACCGACGACGAGGACGAGCACGAGCACCGACCACATCACGATGGACGAACGGGGTGCGACCTCGCGCGCGCCGGCGGCGGTGGCCTGGGCCTGCTCGACACCGCGGCGCCGGTCCCTCCTGCGGAGGTAGCCGACGATGTGCGCGCTCCCGCGGACCTGCAGGGCGTGCACCTCCGCGTCGGTGACCGTGCGGTTGACGCTCTTCCTGCGCGCGGCGATGGCGCGCGCGGACAACGGGACCGACAGTAGAGCACGGAACTCGTCGAGCGCGCGGCGGGGCGAACCCGTCACGAGAACCACGAGAGCGTGCACGAGGCCCACGGCCAGCGCCTCGAGTGTGGTTGCGAAGAGCCGTTGCCTGGAGGTGAGGGTGAACACCGTCGCGAGACGTGCCGCGTCGTGCTCGTGCGTGTAGTCGTCCGCCGCGTTGTCCCCAGCGTCATCCATGACATCGGCACGGTCGGCGGCGGCCTCGCGGTGGCGTGCGACGGCCGCGGGCACCACCACGACGCGTGCACCGGTCAGGTGGATGCGCCAGCACAGGTCGAGGTCAGCGGAGGCCGCCGGGAGCGGGGCATGGAACCCCCCGACCGACCGGAAGAGGTCGGCGCGCACGAGCAGGCACGCCGACGACAGGACGAACACGTCCTGGACGATGTCGTGCTGCTCCTGGTCGATCTCGCCGTCGTCAGCGAGCGGCATCCCCACACCCAGGCGGTCCACCGCGGTGCCCACGCTCTGGATCATCCGCGGGTTGTCCCAGTGGACCAGCTTCGGGCCGGTCACCCCGGCGTTCGAACGGTAGGTCTCCTCCACCAGCCTGGAGACCGCATCGGGGGCGAGCGCCACGTCGTCGTGGAGGAAACAGAAGAAGCCACCGTCCCCCTGGACGAGGTTCAGGACCGCGTTGCAGGACGCTGCGTACCCCGGGTTGCCCCCGGTGTACCTGATGACCGCGTCAGGAAGTGCCGTCTCGATGAGGTCCCGCGCCGGGCTGTTGGCCGCCGCCGAGGGGTCCCCGGAGAGAAGAAAGAGGTGCTGGAGGCCGGGGTAATCCTGGGCGGCCAGGGCTGCGAGGGTCTCGGGGAACCAGTCACCCGGCTCATGGACGACCATCGTGGCCACAACGGGCGGCGCATGTTCGAGGGCAGGAGCAAGGGCAGGGTCAGACACGCCCCCGCGAGGCTAGTTGCCACCCTCCAGGGTGCCCGGGCGTGACACATGACAAATCTCGCAGTTCTGCTTGCAACAGCAAGCACCCCCCGTTATGGTGCCCGCATGGCATCACTGCAATTCCCCTCACTCCCCAAGATCAGCCTGCCGGCATTCAAGCTGCCCGAAGTCAAGATCCCGGCGCTTCACTCGATCGACCTGACCAACGTGGACATCCGCAAGATCGATGTCGGCGCGGTTCTCTCCCACCCCGTCGTGAAGCAGGCGACAGAGCTTGGCTACACCGCTGTCGGCTTCGCGGTGCTCGGTTTCCAGAAGGCCCAGGTGCGCCGCCGCGAGATGATGGGACAATTCTCACCCAAGGTGCGCCACTAACCTCGGCACGGTGTCAGCCACCCCCACCGCAGCCGCGAGCACCAACCGCGCGCCGCTGCCGGAGGGGACGCTCCCCGTGGGGGCGGGCCTCCTCATCGCGGGACTCTCCAGTTTCGCGTTCTTCAAGCTCGGGCAGGTCGCCCTCGGCAAGGAACTGTTCAAGCCGATCATGGCCCTGTGGTTCGTGGCCTTCACGCTCGTGCCCGGGTTCTTCATCCCGGTGGAGCAAGAACTCGGCCGTGCGCTCGCCCACCGGCGGGCACTGGCCCAGGGCGGGCGCCAGGTGGTGTCGCGCGTCGTCTCCCTCGCAGTCGGCCTCGGCGGCACGCTGCTCGTCGCGGTGCTCGCGGCGTCCGTGTGGCTCACCGACCACATGTTCGAGGGCTACGCAATCGTCACGTTCGCGCTGCTCCTGACGATCGTCGCCTATGCCGTCGCCCACGTCGGCCGCGGGATCGCGTCGGGATCTGCCAGGTTCGCCGCCTACGGCTTGATCCTCGGCGCGGACAGCGCCATCCGGATCGCCGCCTGCCTCGTGCTGTGGCTGGCCGGGGTGGACACGGTCGGCCCCTACGCACTGACCGTCGCGCTCAGTCCGCTCGCAGCCGTGCTCATCGTCGCGGCCCGGCGCGAGCTCGTCACGCAGGACGGCCCGCCCGTGGAGCTGCGCGACATCACCCCCAAACTCGGGTGGCTCCTCCTCGGGTCGATGATGTCGGCCGCGCTCGTCAACGCGGGCCCGCTCGGTGTCGACGTGCTCGCGTCCAGCGCGGACGCGGCGAGGGTGACGGCATTCGGCAACGGCGTGATCCTGGCCCGCGTGCCGCTCTTCATGTTCCAGGCGATTCAGGCGTCACTCCTCCCCCGTCTCGCCAAGCTCGCCGCCGAGGGGGACATGGACGAGTTCCGGGCCGGTTTCAGGCGCCTCATGGTCGTCGTCGCCACGGTGGCAGTGGTGGGCACCCTCGGTGCGTTCGCCGTCGGACCGCAGGTGCTCGACATCATGTACGAGGGCGGGCTCGACAGGCGCACCCTCGGCCTGCTCGCAATGTCGAGCGGGCTCTTCATGCTTGCCCAGGCAGTCGCGCAGGCAGTGATCGCGCTCCACGGGCACAAGTTCGTGGCGCTCTCCTGGCTGACGGGGGCGACACTGTTCGTGGCCGTCACCGCGTTCGTCTCCGACGACCTCTACCTGCGTGTAGAGCTGGGTCTCGTCATCAGCTGCTCGGCCACTTTCGTGGCCTTCCTCGCGTCCCTCCGCGCCCGCATCAACGCGGGTGCAGTGCCGGACGCCGAGTCAATGATCGACGGCGTGTTCGACAACCCCGTGGAGGGCGGACCTACTTCTTCAGCCTGGCGCCCTCGACAGCGAGGTCGTGTGCGACCATCATCTTCACGAGAGCCGGGAAGTCGACCTCGCGCCTCCAGCCCAGCTTGTCCTGGGCCTTCTTCGGGTCACCGATCAGCAGGTCCACCTCGGCAGGCCGGAAGAACTTGGAGTCCTGGCGGACGTAGCGGTGCCAGTCGTCGAGGCCCGCCTCTGCGAACGCGAGCGTGAGGAACTCCTCGATCGAGTGGGTCTCGCCGGTCGCGACCACGTAGTCGTCGGGTGTGTCCTGCTGCAGCATCAGCCACATGGCGCGCACGTAGTCGCCCGCGTAGCCCCAGTCGCGCTTGGCGTCCAGGTTGCCCATCACGAGCTCGTCCTGCACGCCCAGCTTGATGCGGGCGGCGGCGTTCGAGATCTTGCGGGTCACGAACTCGAGACCGCGGCGCGGGCCCTCGTGGTTGAACAGGATGCCCGAACAAGCGAAGATGTCGTAGCTCTCGCGGTAGTTGACGGTGATGTCGTGCCCGAACACCTTCGCGCAGCCGTACGGCGAGCGCGGGTGGAACGGCGTGAGCTCCGTCTGCGGCACCTCCCGGACCTTGCCGAACATCTCGGAGGACGAGGCCTGGTAGAAGCGGATCTTGTTGTTCTGGGTGCCACCCACCATGCGGACGGCCTCGAGCATGCGCAGCACTCCGAGGCCGGTGATGTTGGAGGTCAGCTCGGCCTGCCCGAACGACATGGCCACGAAGGAGATCGCCCCCAGGTTGTAGACCTCGTCGGGCTGGGCGTGCTCGAGC
>JBJTCK010000032.1:0-6503 GCA_046091825.1 Actinomycetota bacterium
AGAGGGGATCGGTGATGGCCAAGGCACGACGCAACGCAAGAACTCAGCGCGCCCGACAGAGACGCCGCAGCGGTGCACGACCCACCGGTTCGTGCAGGTTCGGGAAGGTCCGGTACGCGGACAGGCTCGAGGCCCTCATTGCTCTCGCGGACACCACGCGTGCGGCAGGAAACGACAAGCGGACCGAGAAGCGCGTCTACCGATGCCCTGAGTGTCACGGGTGGCACCTGACGAGCCAGCAACAGAAGTGACGTCACCCGGGGAGTGGTGGGGCTAACAAGAATCGAACTTGTGACCTCATCCTTATCAGGGATGCGCTCTAACCGACTGAGCTATAGCCCCCTACGGGAACACGAAGGCTATCGGGGGCCCGACTGGCCTTCCACGGGCCGGGCGACTACCTCTTCCTCCAGCACGGTCACCCTCACCCCGCCCACCAGTTCGGTGACCAAGTTGAAGATGACCGCCCCCAGCACCCACAGGCCGGCGCCGAGTATCACGAGAAACACACCGCCCACCGCCGAGCCGGTGAACACCTTCGAGCCGTCGAAGGTGAAGGAGTCCCAGCCGAACGAGGCGAGGAACGACTCCACGTTGTCGATGGTGCCCGTGGCACTCGCAACGTTCCACAGCAGCAGGCCGGTCACGAGCAGCACCACGTACATCGCGGCGTGCACCACGAGCGCAACCTTGAACACACTCCACGCATCGACGTCACGCACCACGCGCGTGACGCGTCGCACCCTGCGTTCGCGCATCGGTTCGGCCACGTGGTGAAGCGTAGTGAGTGCCTAGGGGCCGGCCGGGTCAGCGATGCCCGGCACCACGGTCGCCCTACGCGCGTGTGCCGTGCTGGTTGCACCGCCGAGCCTCACCGTGACTCCCACCGTGACGCCGTCATCGCTGATGCTGACCACCTCCGCGCTCTCTGCAGCGGCCAGTTGACGGGCCGACGCAGCGCTTGCAGTCACGACCGCGAGCGCAACGCCCTCGGCAACAGTGGCCGCACGGGCACGCTCCACCAGCGTTGTCCCGGCCTGCACCACAACGAGGCAGCACAGCGCCACGAGGGCCATCGGCACCGCGATCAGCGGTGCGATGCTGCCCCGGCCGTCAGTCCTCGTCGGTGCTGAGGATCGGCGCAACGGATGCCACCACGGCACCGTCGTCGAGGTTCATGAGGCGCACACCCGTGGCGGCGCGACCCTGGCTCGAGATCTGGCGCACCTGGGTGCGGATGGTGACACCGTTCGATGCCACCGCCACGACCTCGTCCTCGATTCCCACCATGAAGGCCGACACCACGTGACCCTTCTTGTTGGTGATCTTCAGGCCGATGACACCCTGGCCGCCACGGCCCTTGCGCGGGAACTGCGCGATCTGCGTGCGCTTGGCATACCCGGCGTCGCTCACGATCAGCAGTGCGTCGTCGCCGCGGCCGGCATCCACCGACACCACGTGGTCGGTGGGCTTCAGGCGCATGCCGCGCACACCGGCGGCGGTGCGACCCATCGGGCGCACCTCCTTCTCGCTGAAGCGGATGACCTGGCCGTTGAACGACGACATGAAGATGTCGTCATCACCGGTTGTCTCGATCACGCGCACCAGCTCGTCGCCGGCCTTCAGGGTGAGGGCGATGAGGCCGTCACGACGGCTCGAGTTGTAGGCGTCGAACGCGGTCTTCTTCACCTGGCCGCTCATGGTCGCGAAGAACAGGAACCGTTCGCCCGGGAACTCGCGGGTGTCGATGATTGCCTGGATGGTCTCACCCGCCTGCAGCGGCAGCAGGTTGACGATGGGAACACCCTTGGCGGTGCGCTCACGCTCTGGGATGTCGTTCGCACGCAGCTTGTACACCTTGCCGCGGTTCGAGAAGAACAACAGGTAGGCGTGCGCGGTGGTGAACATCACCCGGCGCACGATGTCGTCCTCCTTCAGCGATGCTCCCTTCACGCCGCGGCCACCGCGGGCCTGCGCACGGAAGGAGTCCGCGCTGACGGCCTTGATGTACTGGGCCTGGGTCATCACGACCACGAGTTCCTTGTCGTCCACCAGGTCCTCGAGGGCCATCTCGCCCACGTCGTGGCCGATCGCACACACACGCGGTGTCGCGAATTCCTCGCGCACCTCGGTCAGCTCGGCCTTGATGACCTCGCGCAGCCTCTGGTCACTCGCGAGAATGGCCTCGTACTCCTTGATGCGCTCCTGCACATCGGTGAGTTCCTTCTCGATGTCGATGCGCGAGAGCCTGGTGAGCTGACGCAGCTGCATGTCGAGGATGTCGATTGCCTGGCGCTCCGAGAACTCGTACGGCTTCTTCATCAGCGATTCCTTCGCTGCCGGCGCGTCGTCGCTCTTGCGGATCAACTCGATGATCTTGTCGATGACATTCAGAGCCTTCAGGCGCCCGTCGAGGATGTGGCCGCGGTCGCGGGCCTTGTCGAGGCGGAACTGCGTGCGCCGGGTGACGACCTCGAGCTGGTGGTTCACGTAGCCGTTCAGTGCATCCACCAGGCTGAGCGTGCGCGGCACCCCGTTCACCAAGGCGACCATGTTCACCGGGAAGCTGGTCTGCAGCTGGGTGAGCTTGAACAGGTTGTTCAGCACCACGTTTGCGTTGGCGTCGCGCTTCAGTTCGATGATGAGGTTGGTGGTTCCACCCGCCGAGTTGTCGTTGACGTCGGCAATCCCGTCGAGGTCACCGCCGTCCACGAGCTCCTGGATGCGTGCCGCGATGGCCGAACAACTGGTTTGGTACGGAAGTTCGGTGACGCGGATCTCCATCCGTCCCTTCGCGCCCTCCTCGATGACCGCCTTGGCGCGCATCTTCACACTGCCACGACCGGTGCGGTACGCCTCGATGATGCCGGCGCGACCGAGGATCATGCCGCCCGTGGGGAAATCGGGTCCCTTCACGAAGGTCATGAGGTCCTCCGACGTTGCCGCCGGGTTGTCGATGAGATGCAGCGTGGCATCGATGACCTCGCCCAGGTTGTGCGGCGGGATGTTCGTGGCCATGCCCACTGCGATGCCCTGGCTGCCGTTCACCAGCAGGTTCGGGAAGCGTGCCGGGAGGACCTTGGGCTCCTCGGAGGTGCCGTCGTAGTTCGCCACCATGTCGACGGTGTTCTCGTCGATGCCGGCGAGCAGCCGCATCGCGAGCGCGTGCAGACGGGTCTCGGTGTAGCGGGAGGCAGCCGGCCCGAAGTCGGGCGAGCCGTAGTTGCCGTGGCAGTCGATCAGCGGGTGGCGCAGCGAGAACGGCTGGGCCATGCGCACGAGCGCGTCGTAGATTGCGCCGTCACCGTGGGGGTGGTAGCGCGCCATGGTGTCGCCCGAGACGCGGGCGCACTTCACGAACGGCCGGTCGGGGCGGAACCCCTGCTGGTCCATGTCCCAGATGATGCGTCGGTGCACCGGCTTCAGCCCGTCGCGCACGTCGGGCAGCGCGCGCGACATGATCGTGGACATCGCATAGTCGAGGAACGATCGCTCCAGCTCGTCCTGCAGCGGGATCGGCTGCACCGAGTCGGGTGATTCGGGGGTGTTCGTGTCGCTCATGCCTGCTCCGGGTCAGAAGTCGAGGTTGCGCACGTCGCGTGCGTTGGTGGTGATGAAGTTCTTGCGGCTCTCCACGTCGTCGCCCATGAGGATGCTCATGATCTCGTCGGCGAGCGCGGCTTCCTCTACGGTGACCTGCAGCAACGTGCGCGACTGCGCCGACATCGTGGTGGTCTTCAGTTCCTGCCAGTCCATCTCGCCGAGACCCTTCAGGCGCTGGAACTCCTTCTTGTGGTTCGGCGTCTCGGTGAGGAACGCGGCCTTGGCGGCGTCGTCCTTGAGGTAGATCTTCTCCTTGCCGACCTCGGTGGAGTACAGCGGCGGCTGGGCGATGTAGATGTAGCCGGCCTCGACCATGGGGCGCATCTGGCGGTAGAAGAACGTGAGCAGCAGGGTGCGGATGTGGCTGCCGTCGACATCAGCATCCGCGAGTGCGATGATCTTGTGGTAGCGGGCCTTCGACGCGTCGAACTCGTCGCCCACGCCGCCGCCGATCGCGGTGATGAGCGCCTGGATCTCGTGGTTCTGCAGCATCTTGTCGAGGCGCGCGCGCTCGACGTTCAGGATCGTGCCGCGGATGGGCAGGATGGCCTGGGTGCGCGGGTCGCGCGCGTCCACCGCGGTGCCGCCGGCGGAGTCACCCTCCACGATGAAGAGCTCGCTCTCGTCGGCGTTGTTACTACTGCAGTCCTTCAGCTTGTCCGGCATGCCGGCGCCCGAGAGTGCCGTCTTGCGGCGCACGGCATTGCGCGCGTTCTTGGCGGCCAGGCGGGCCTGGGCGGCCGCGATGGCCTTCTTCACGACCTTGTTCGCCTCGGTGGGGTTCTCCTCCAGCCACTCGGCGAGGTAGCGGTTGGTGGCCTTCTGCACGAAGGACCGCATGGGCACGTTGCCCAGCTTGGCCTTGGTCTGGCCCTCGAACTGGGGCTCGCGCAGCTTGACCGCGATGATCGCGGTGATGCCCTCGCGGATGTCCTCGCCGAGGAGGTTGTCGTCCTTCTCCTTCAGCAGGTTCTTGTCGCGGGCGTACTTGTTGAGCACGGAGGTGAGGGCCGTCTTGAAGCCCTCCACGTGCATGCCGCCCTCTGTGGTGCTGATGCCGTTGGCGTAGCCGTGGATGCCCTCGTAGTAGCCGGTGTTCCACTGGATGGCGACGTCGGCCTGCATGCCCTCCTCGTCGTCCTCGTCCTCGAAGGCGGCGACCTTGGCGAAGAGCGACTCCTTCGAGGAGTTGAGGTGCTTGACAAAGTCGACGATGCCGCCCTTGTACTGGAACGTGACCGTCTGCTCGCGCCCGGCGCGCTCGTCGGTGAACACGACCTCGAGGCCCTTGTTGAGGAAGGCCATGGTCTGGAGGCGCTCCATGACCGTGCGGGCCACGAACTCGGTTCCCTCCGAGGCGAAGATCGTGGGGTCGGGGTAGAAGGTGACGGTGGTGCCCGTCTTGCGGCCCCGGCCGGGGGTGGACCCCGTCTTGGCCAGCTTGCTGACGGGCTTGCCGCCGTCCTTGAACTCCATGGTGTGGCGGTCCCCGCCGCGGTCGATCTCCAGGACCACGCGGGACGACAGGGCGTTGACCACCGAGACGCCCACGCCGTGGAGGCCGCCCGAGACCTTGTAGCCCTCGCCACCGAACTTGCCGCCGGCGTGGAGGACCGTGAGGACGACCTCAGCTGCGCTCTTTCCCTTGTGGGGCCCGGAGGGGTACGGGTCGACGGGGATGCCGCGGCCGTTGTCGTCGACCTGGCAGCCGCCTTCGGCCAGCAGGGTGACCCCGACGCGGGTGCAGAAGCCCGCCATGGCCTCGTCGACGGCGTTGTCGACGACCTCCCAGATCAGGTGATGCAGCCCCGCGAGCCCCGTGGACCCGATGTACATGCCGGGGCGCTTGCGGACGGGATCGAGGCCCTCGAGAACCTGGATGTCCTTGGCGCCGTAGTCCGCGGAGGGGTTCTTCGCGGATGCCTTTTTCTCTGCTGCCATGGTGCGTTCATTCTACTTAACGGAGTGTCGTGCTAGCGGGAACGTCGCACCCTCACCTCGATGGAATCAACGACGTCTCCTGCGTGCTCCCGCAATGTGGTCACCAGCTGCTGCTCGAGGAAACGCAGTTGGGTCGCCCATGCAGGTTCGGTGACCTCCACGGTCAGGGTCCGCGCCTCCAGACGGACAGGTGTCACGTTGTCGGCGATGGCGTCACCCACGATCGCGCGCCACTTCGCGAAGATGTCGTTCGCCGCGGGGGCATCCTTGCCGAGCGTGCGGCCGAGGTACCTGCCGAGCAGTTCCCCCAGGGAGCGCGGCGCGCGGCCCGCCGGGATGTCGTCGATGTGTACGGGCTCCGGGGCGCCGGTGCCGTCGTGGGGGTCGCGGTCGTCGCTCATGCGGGTCCCCTCACCACGGCCCCACCGGAGATCGTGATGACGGTGTCCGGCATGGCAGCCGGCGGCAGGGGGGATGCCGTGGTGATGATGACCTGCCCCGGCGGCAGGTGGCGCAGAAGGGCCTCACAGCGGTGCGGGTCCAGCTCCGAGAGCACGTCGTCCAGCACCAGGAGCGGGGTCTCCCCCACGTGTTCGGTGACCAGCCGGTGCACGCCCAGCCGCAGTGCCAGGGCGAGCGTGCGGCACTCCCCCTGTGATGCGGTCAGGCGGGCGGTCATCCCTTTCAGCCCGATCTCCAGGTCGTCGCGGTGCGGACCCACGGTGGACACCCCGCGCCGCACGTCGTCGGTCCGCGATGCCACGAGTGCCGCGGCGAGGCCGCCGTCGCGGCGCCACTCGGGTTCGTAGACGAGATCGATCGGCGTGGGTGCCCCGGCCAGCACCTCGTAGGCGGTGACCACGTGCGGGGTGAGGCGCGCAACAAGGGTCGCCCGGGCGTGGCCGAGCCTGTCCCCCACCTCGGCAAACTTCTCGTCCCACACGTCGAGTGTCATCTCG
>JBJTCK010000033.1:0-4822 GCA_046091825.1 Actinomycetota bacterium
GGTTGTCGGCCACGAGTGCGTTCACGACCGACGGTGCGTTCCTCCCGATTCCCTGCCACGACGACCCTGTCCAGCGGGCGACACCGCCGGACGTTCCGGTCACCCCGGGGAACGAACCCCCCCCGACGATCTGTCCCCCACCGTCCGAGATCTCCCTGACAACAGCCCCGGCCCCGAAGCTCGCTGCAAAACCGTTGTAGGCACTGAACGTCCCTGTTGCCGTGGTGAACAGCGCGAGATTGTCCGCAACGCTCGACAGCCCCGAGAACGTGCCGCCGACAAGGATGTTTGTCCCGATCACCTCCATCGTGAAGATCCCGAACCCCGTCCCGAAGAAACTCTGCGACACCGTGGCACCGGGGCGGTCCCACGTGGTCGTGCTGTTCCTGTAACGCATGAACAAGTACGTCTTCTTGGACGAGTTGAAGGTCGACCGGTAGGCACCGAGGTAGACATCCGAACCGACCGTTGCGATGTCCCGGACGACCATGTCGGTCTCGAAGGACCCGGGATAGGGGTTGGTCGAACCGACACTGCCCCAGACTGAGCCATTCCAGGTCGCGATGTTGCGCGTGTTGGGGATCTGGAATCCGCTTCCGCTTCCGTCGTTGATTCCGTTGGCAAAACGGCCCCCGACAAGGAGAACGTCATCCGATGTACCCGCACCGTTCTCCTGGACGTGAAGGGACGTCGCGTAGTCGGTGTTTCCCACTCCGTCCTTCGGACTGCCGACTCCGTTCGAGTTGCCGGTCGCCCCTGCAACGGCCAGTCCCACCCAGGCCGATCCGTTCCACTTGGCGACCATGTCGGCCGTGACGTCGCCGCCGGCGTTCTCGAACTCCCCGGCGATGTGGAGCGAACCCTTGTACATGACCGCATCATGGACAATCGCGCCGATGTCCCCGCTGGTCCCGAGACCGGACCAAGTCGTGCCGTTCCACTTGGCGACGTAGTCAGCCTCGGCAACACCGGCAAAGTTCGTGAAACAGCCGACCACGTAGATCTCGGTGTTCGACACCTTCAGGATCTTCTTGATGCCAGGGGCACTCACGATGCCGGCAGCATCATCCACTCCGCACGACCCACCGGAGTACGACACCGTGCCGAACGTCGAGTAGCTGTTCACCTGTGCCGCACGCGCCGGCCGGACGGGCCGGGACGGCAGACCCATGGACACCGACCATGCGGACAGGAGCACCGTGGCTGTGGCCATTCGGGCAATTCGTGACCTTGTCTTTTCCCCCACCGCTGCAACCGTACCCACGCCGACCGCCGCACGGAAGGGACGGACCGAAAGAATTTCGGCTCACCGACCGTCGGCTGACGCCCTTGTGGACAAAGGCTCGTAGCCTGATGGACCAGCACGGGGAGGCAGCCGCGATGATCGAGATGAACTGGTTCATGCCCACGGGGGGCGACTCACGCGACGTCCTCGCCGATGCCGGCACCAGCCGGGCACCGAGCGTGGCCTACCTCTCCCAGATCGCCCAGGCCTGCGAGCAGCTCGGCTTTGACGCGGTTTTGACACCGTGCGGGACCGGGTGCGAGGACGCCTGGATCTCCACCGCCGCGCTCCTCGCCGTGACCGAACGGCTGAAGTTCCTGGTGGCCTTCCGCCCCGCGCTCCTCACCCCCACCCTCGCCGCCCAGATGGCGAGCACTTACCAGCGCGTGTCGAACGGGCGGCTCCTCGTCAACATCGTCACCGGCGCGGAGCAGGCCGAACTGGCCCGCTTCGGTATCACCGAGGACAAGGCAACCCGTTACGCGCGGACCGCCGAGTTCGTGAGGATCATGCGCGGTGCGTGGTCTGGTCAGCCGTTCACGTTCAAGGGCGAATTCTTCGATGTCACCGACGCCACCACCCGTGACGTGCCGGACCCCGTGCCGCCGATCTACTTCGGAGGCGCCAGCGAGGAGGCCGAGAACGTGGCCGCCGAGACCGTCGACCTCTACCTCGCGTGGGGGGAGACGCCCGGTGCGATCCAGGAGCGCATCGAGCGTGTGCGCGCGAAGGCCGCAGCGCTCGGCCGCACGATGAGGTTCGGCGTGAGGTTCCACGTGATCGCACGGAAGACGAGCGAGGAGGCGTGGGCCGTTGCGGACTCCATCCTCGCCTCCATGTCACCGGAGTCAATCGCCGCGGCGCGCGAGGACTTCCTCAGGACGCAGTCCGTCGGTCAGCGTCGCCAGTTCGACCTGCACGGCGGGGACCTCTCGAAGCTGGAGATCCACCCCAACGTGTGGGCCGGCATCGGCCTGGTCCGCGGGGGCGTGGGCACCGCCCTCGTCGGCAGCTACGAGGAGGTCGCTGACCGCATCGAGGAGTACCACGCGATCGGCAACGACGCGTTCATCATGTCCGGTTACCCGCACCTCGAGGAGGCGTACTGGTTCGGCGAGGGCGTCATGCCGATTCTCCGCCGGCGCGGTCTCCTCCCGGAACTTCAGTCGGGGCCCACGAAAGTGTTCTCGTTCCGGTGAGGTCGGTCGGGCTCTTCCTCGTCGGCCACATCGACGCCGGCAGCCTGCACGTGGGCGGCGACTACCCGGAGCTGTACCAGGAGCTGCTCGGCCCGCACAGCATCAACGTGGTCACCTACCGCTGCGACGAGGGCCAGTTCCCGGCGTCACTCGACGAACAGGACGGGTGGCTGTGCTCACCCAGCCGCCTCAGCGTCTACGACGACGTCGCGTGGCTGCGCACCGTGGAGGAGCTGCTGCGCGAGATCGTGCGCACCGAGACCCCGTTCGTCGGCATCTGCTTCGGCCACCAGTTGCTCGCCCAGGCCCTCGGCGGCACCGTGCGCAAGGCCGATGCGGGCTGGGGCATCGGCGCGAAGGACTATGCCGTCCACGAGACCCGCGAATGGATGGAGCCACAGCGTGGCGTCATCCGCCTCGCCGCCAGCCACCAGGACCAGGTGGCCGAAGTCCCCGCCGGTGCCACGGTGTGGGCGTCCAGCGACTACTGCCCGAACGGAGGGATGTTCGTGGGCGAGAGGGCCTGGACCCTCCAGGTCCACCCTGAGTTCTCCCCGGCCCTCGCGGACAGTCTCCTTGCCACGCGCACCGCGCTGTTCGGCGAGGAACCAGCGGCGGCGGCCCGGGCCACGCTCACGGAGGCCTCGCTCGACCAGGACCTCCTGGCCCGGTGGATCTCGGCGTTCTTCCACGGCGACTGACTGCTCCCGTGACCCACCGTCACTTGACGGTGATCCAGTTCCCGTGCCAGGTGAGCTTCTTGCCCGACTTCAGCTCCGCGGTGATGTGCACCTGGTAGCGGCCGGGCGGCGCCGTGAGGGAGCCGATCACCACCTTCTCCCGGGAGGTGTCCGTGGCGAACGCGGCGACGAGGCCGGCGACGAGTGCGGCGCCCACGGGGAGAACCGGGAATTCCGAGCCGCGTGACTCGATGACGGCATGCCACACAGCCGCGATGAAGGGGGATTTCAGAACTGCCGTCAACGGCAATCTGTTCGACAGTGGCGCGCTCGGAGGGACTTGAACCCCCAACCTTCTGATCCGTAGTCAGATGCTCTATCCATTAAGCTACGAGCGCAGATTTGCAGGACTTGTGAGTGTACCTACAGGTCCCACGGGCTCCACCCGCCCGACCTCTTGTAGATCGCATACGCCGCACGGGCATTGGTCTTCGCATCCAGCAACTGGCTGGCTTTCGTGACCCCGATGTCCTTCAGCCACGGCTTGTGCGCCCACCAGTTGATCTGGAACAGGCCCACGCAGCACCACGTGTAGGACGCGGCGGCGAGCTTGCTCTCGCGCTTGGCGAGGGCGATGGCCTTGGCCTCGAGACGGGCAGGGAAGACCTCACGGATGGCGGCCGCTGCCTGGGCCTGGGTGTAGCGCACCTTCGGGGCCGGCAGGTTGCGCAGGCCGGTCGCCTCGGTGGAGGGCTGCTTCCACGTGGTTCCCTTCGGCAGGCACACGGTGTCGCCGATGAGGATCATCGTGGAGGTGGTCGCCTTGTTGGCGGCGAGCAGGGCCTTCACGGTCACCCCGGTCTTGCCAGCGATGCGGCTCCACGAGTCGTTTTCCACAGCCACGTAGGGGCGGGCGCACGAAGTCGCCAGAACAGGGGTCCCCGGGAGGAGGAACCCTGTGGACAACAGTCCAGCGGCTACGGCTGCCGCCGTCAGTCTGCGCACGGTACGCATGGCGGAGAGGGTGGGATTTGAACCCACGGCCCGGTTAAACCCGAGCAACGCCTTAGCAGGGCGCCCCATTCGGCCACTCTGGCACCTCTCCTGGGAAGTCACGAAGTGTACGCCCGAAACGGAAGGTTAACCCGTCGGATTCACCCGGAGAACCGGGGCTCCTGCGCCAAGAACTACTGTAAGAGGTGATTCAACCGGCAACACGGAGGGACTACATCTATGAATCAGCGTAAGTACAGGGTAGGGCTCGCCTCTCTGGCGGCTCTCGCGCTCGGGTTGGGCGTCACTGCGTGCGGTGGCGACAGCTCAAGCTCGGACACCACCATGGCTACCGACACAACCATGGCCGCGGGTGGGGATTCCACTCTCGCCAACTTCACACCGTGGGACGCATCAGCTGCCACGGTGGACTGCGGCCCGAAGGACGGCGGCCCGCTCAAGGCCGCGTGGGTCTATGTCGGCCCGCACAACGACGGTGGCTGGTCACAGGCGCACGACGAGGCCCGCATGAAGGTGCAGGAGGAGTTCGGCGACAAGGTCGTCACCACCTACAAGGAGAACGTGCCCGAGGGTGAGCAGGTCGGCCAGGTGGTCGAGGACCTCATCGCCGACGGCAACACCGTGATCTTCGGAACCTCGTTCGG
>JBJTCK010000034.1:0-3566 GCA_046091825.1 Actinomycetota bacterium
AGACCGCACCTGCGGCACGTTCTCGAAGTGCCCCCCGCCGAGCGACGGCTGGATTGCGATGGAGACCACGAAATCCGTCTGGTCGAAGTGCCAGCCGAGCTCGTGGCCGTCCCGCATCACGGCCAGGTTCAGCGCGCCGAACGGGTCCGCGTACCGGTGCAGACGTTCCTGGCCGAGCACCCGGGCGGCGAAATCCATCAACGGGTCCCACTCGTACAGCGCCCTGATGACGCTGTCCGGCGGGAACTGGTCGTACGCCACCACCTCGAGGTCCGCGTTGTAGGTGGTGTGGTACGCGACCTCCGACAGGCGGTCGCACTCATGGACGAGGCCCGGGAGGGCACTCTCGCGGAGGAACCCGGGGAGCACCACCACGTGCTCGCGGGCGAACTCCGCGGCGAGGCGCGCGGTGAGAGCGTCGTCGTCCAGTGGCCACCGGTCAGTGTCGACCAGTGCCGCCGGGTCCATCAGATCAGCCCGAGCTTCTTCACCTCGTCACGCTCCTCGGCGAGCTCTGCGACGGAGGCGTCGATCTTCGCGCGGCTGTAGGCATCGATGTCGAGGCCCTGCACGATCGACCATTCCCCGTCCCGGCACACGCACGGGAACGACGAGATGAGCCCCTCGGGCACGCCGTAGCTGCCGTCGGAGGGCACGGCCATCGACACCCAGTCACCGTCAGCGGTACCGAGCGCCCACGAGCGCATGTGGTCGATCGCCGCGTTGGCGGCCGACGCCGCCGAGGACAGGCCGCGTGCCTTGATGATCGCCGCGCCGCGCTTGGCGACGGTGGGGATGAACTCGCCGTCCAGCCACGCCTGGTCGTTGACCAGCTGCGCGGCGTTCTTGCCGTCCACCTCGCAGTGGAAGAGGTCCGGGTACTGCGTGCTCGAGTGGTTGCCCCAGATCGTCATCTTCTTGATCGACGACACCGGCCTGCCGAGCTTCGCGGCGAGCTGTGACACCGCACGGTTGTGGTCGAGGCGGGTCATCGCCGTGAAGCGGCGGGGGTCGAGGCCCTTCGCGTTGTTCATCGCGATGAGGGCGTTGGTGTTGGCCGGGTTGCCGACGACCAGGACCTTCACGTCCTTCCTCGCCGCGGCGGCGAGCGCCTGGCCCTGGGGCTTGAAGATCCCGCCATTCGCGCTCAGCAGGTCGCCGCGCTCCATGCCGTCCTTGCGGGGCATCGCACCCACGAGGAATGCGGCGTCGGCATCACCGAACGCGGTCTCGGCGCTGTCGGTCCCGACGACGCCCGCGAGCAACGGGAACGCGCAGTCATCGAGCTCCATGCGCACCCCCTCCAGCGCACCGAGCGCGGGGGTGATCTCGAGGAGCTGGAGGATCACGGGCTGGTCGGGGCCGAACACGGCCCCGGAAGCGATGCGGAACAGGAGGCAGTAGCCGATCTGGCCGGCTGCGCCGGTCACGGCGACACGTACTGGGGTTGTCATGTTCACAAGCGTACGCACCGGGGCCCCGGCGGACCCAATACCGCGGCGCCCTGTGACGCCTGCACATGCGGGCCCCGGAGGGGGCCCGTCTAGCCCCGCACCTTGGCGACGATCTCGGCCACGTACCTGTCCTGACCGGCGTCGTTCGGGTGGACTTTGTCCTTGGCGAACCACTCGGGGTGGTCCTTCGAGATGGTGTACCAGTCGAGGATCTCGACGTTCGGGTACCGGCCCTGGAGCGCGTAGATGATGTCGTTGTTGATCCTCTCGTACTCGCGCGTGGGCACCCGGACCGTCAGCACGATGACACGGTCCACCTCGGCGAGCGGCTTCATCAGCCTGTCGAAGATGCCAGCCTTCGTGGTGCCGTTCGTGCCGAGGTGGATGACGACGGTCTCGCCCAGTTCCTTCGTGGACCCGTAGTAGTTGAAGATCTGGAGTGCATCCAGTGGCTGGCGGTTCTTGGCGGCGTCCACGGTGAGACCCTGCGCCGTCAGCTTCTTCGCCGACCCGAGCATGACGGAGTCACCCACGGCGAGCACGTCGATGATCTTCGGGGGCGACGTCGTGGGCATGGGCACCGTCGTCTGCCCCGGGGCCACCGTGGGCTTCGGCGCGATCGTGGGGATGGTCACGACCGCCCCCTCGTTGTCGTCGAGGTTCGCGGTGATGTCGTCCTGGACCACGCGTGCGGTGGCCATGGAACCGAACGCGAACAGGGGCAAGACCGAGGCGAGAAGGACGGCTGCCGTCAACCGGCGGCGGGCCTCGAGGGCGGCAGGGCCGGACGGGTTGCGCCAGCGTCGCCACGCGAGACCGAGCCTGCCCGCACGCACGGGCAGCTCCACCAGCCTGTACGACATCTCCGTCACGACGACGGTGACGGCCATGAGACCGGCGAACTCGCGCAACGTAAGCGGCGTGCCGGCAGTCTTGCGGTAGAGCTGGAAGACCGTCCAGTGGTAGAGGTAGAGCCCGTAGCTGCGCGTGCCGACCCAGACGAGCACGGGGTTGCCGAGCACGTAGCGGCCGAGGATGCTGCGCGGCTTCGTGACGGCCATGATCGCGACCACGGAGGCGAGCCCGACCATGAGGAACCCACCCCTGTAGAGGAGGTCGTACGCGTGCTGCGTCTCGCCGCGCACGACGTCACGGAACGTCCAACACATCCACCCGAGTGCCGCGAGTGCCGCGGCGCCGAGCGTGTCGAAGACCCCGTTGCCGCCGCGCAGGCCGCGGCGCACGAGTGCCCACGGGCGCCACACCATCGCGAGGGCCGCACCCAGCAACAACCCGCTGGCGCGGCTGAACGTGCCCATGTAGAGGAAGTCGGTGCGCAGCACCTGCCTGCCGAGGAACGACATGTACTGCTCCGGCGTCTCCGCGATGGATCCGACCGGGCCGGGGCGGTGGATCACTGCCGTCATCACGGCGACGGCGGCCGCGCAGACCACGAACCACACCGCCAGCACGGGGGACGTGCGGGGCCTGACCCTCCGCAGCAGCACCCACATGACGAGCGGCCAGAGGATGTAGAACTGCTCCTCCACCGCGAGTGACCACAGGTGGCGCAGGGGCGCGAAGGCGAACGAACTCGTGTAGCTGGAGCCGGTCCAGATCTGGAACCAGTTGGCGCCGTAGAAGAACCCCCCGAGCGTGTCGCCACGGAGCATCCCGAGCCTGTCCCTCTCCCAGATAGCGCACCACACGGCCAGCAGCATCAGGAGCAACCAGAGCGCCGGGAGCAACCGTCTCGCCCGGCGCATCCAGAAGTTGCCGAGCGAGATCGAGCCCGTGCGCTCGCGTTCCGCCACGAGGAGCAGCGTGATGAGGTACCCGGAGATCACGAAGAACACCTCGACACCGAGGAACCCGCCGCCGAGCCACCTGCTGTCGGCGTGGTAGATGATGACCGCGATGACGGCGAGCGCGCGCAGCCCGTCGAGGCCGGGGATGTACGGCACGGTCGGGCCCCGTCGCGTGCCCCATGCGGGCGTCCCCTGTTCCGTGCGGGTGCTCATCGTTCCGGGCGCGCGCGGCGCATCAGGCAACGGGCAGGCCCAGTTGCGCGTAGATCTCCCGCGTCGCGGTGGACTTGTTCATCGTGTAGAA
>JBJTCK010000035.1:0-10971 GCA_046091825.1 Actinomycetota bacterium
CTCTTCCGGCGGTTGTTCGACCGTTACATGGCTGACTCGCCGGCCATCGGAACTGACATCTTTGTGACCGAACGGGACGAGAACAACCATCCAGTCCTCAAACTTGTTGACAGAGTTGATTTACCAGCCGATGATGAAGAACAATCTGAATACGACGGTTTCCTCGGTGATTCGTCTGCAGGTGACCCGCAGGTCGTCTTGGACGACGACTACATCGAGCCTGATGTCATCATCTACGACCAGCACTCAATGTCTGCATTCCTGCGTCACAGGAGAATCCAACTGGACGCAGCATTGCAGACACTGAGAGCCGGGGGCGACGCACCGGGTTACGTCATCGGGTCTGATGCCGAACCCCCACTGGCACAGTTCCATCATGAGGCGCGGCAGCGTGGCTGGAGGTCAAAGATCGCCCATGACAGACGGGAGACAACCGATGCAGCTCTCCGTGTCGCCACTGAGAGTGCGGCCGAAGTGGTCACAGTCGTCGGCGTCCACCAGGACATCGTGGCCGAACTCGAGAACTCGGGCTTCGATGTCAATTTCATCTGTAGCTTCGACGACTAAACAGAACGCACGAATGCAGTTACCGAGTCGGCGATCATCTGCACCGCGACTGCCGCCAGGATCATGCCTGCCACCCTGGCGAGCAGCACCACGCCGGCCGGCTTCACCACCTTCACGACCAGGCCACTGAACCTCAGCGCGACAAGGCTCACTGACAGGGCCACTGCGATGCCCGCGAGCACGCTCAGCCACTGCGATGTGCCATCGGCCTCCTGGAAGAACACGATCGTCGCCACGATGGTTCCGGGACCGGCGAGAAGCGGGGTCCCCAGGGGGACCATCGCCACCGACGTGCGCTGCTCCGGCGAGGCAACCTCGTAGGAACTCTCGTGCCCCTTCCCGTAAAGCAGCTGAAGGGCCACCAGCAACAGGAGCAGCCCACCTGCTCCCTGCAGCGCAGGCACCGACACGTTCAGGTAGTCGAGAATCGTCTGGCCGCCGATGGCGAAGAGGGAAATCACTAAGAATGCGGTGCCGATCGCGAGGAAGGCCGCCTTGTTGCGTTCCCTCTCCGTCAGGCGCTGTGTGACTGCGAGGAAGATCGGCACGTTCCCCGGCGGGTCGAGGATAACCAGCATCGTCACGACCACCTCACCGAACAGGTTCATACAGCCAACCTAGATGTCACCGGATGGCGTCCAGCAGCATCAGGCCGCCGAACACGAAAAACGCCACTGCCGAACCGATCCTGATCGCACGCTCCGGGAGACGGTCACCGAGTGCCTTGCCCACGCCGATCGCTAGTGCGTCGGCAGCGACCATGCCGAGAGTGGATCCGGCCCACGTGCCGAACACGTCGTTGTCCGTCGCCAGCGTGACCGTCGCGAACATCGTCTTGTCCCCCAACTCCGCCAGGAAGAACACCGTGCCCACCGCGATGATGACGTTGCGCGCGGTGAGGTGCGTCGATTTCTCGTCCTCCTCGGTCAGTTCGTCGCCGCGGAGCGTCCAGAAACCGAAGAAGATGAATGCGAGCGCACCGACGAGGTTGACCGCGTCCGTGGGCAGGGCGGCACCGACTGCACCGCCGATGGCCACAGAGAAGAGGTGCACGACGGCGGTTGCGAGCGTTATCGCCACCAGCACCGGCAGTGCACGGAACCTCGAGGCGAACGCGAGGGCCATCAACTGGCTCTTGTCGCCGAGTTCGGCCACGAAGATCACCCCGAAGCTCAGCAGGAACGCGTTCAGCACGGAATGTGACGCTAATCCGCAAAGGACTGCATGCGAGCGGACAGCCGGCGATGTGCCGTCATCATCTCCCCGACGCGCCCAGTGACCAGGTGACCCCCGCGCACCACGAACCGCCCGTGCACGATGGTCTCGCGCGCCGCGGCCGGGCCGCACCGCAGCCATCCCTCCACCGGGTCCACAATTGCGCCGGTGAACTGGATGCCCGAGAGGTCCCATACGGCCACGTCGCCCACGGCACCCGTCTGCAGCGAACCGATTTCCCCGATCCGCCCGAGACAACCGGCGCCCCCGATGGTCGCGACCTCCAGTGCCATCCGTGCGTCTGCGGCGCCGGCCCCGTTGCGCAGCTTGGCGAGCAGCATCGCCTGGCGCGCCTCCAGCCACAGTGACGCACTGTCTGCCGAGGACGAACCGTCGACCCCGAGACCCACGTGCACACCCGCCGCGCGCAGGTCAACGACAGGCGCGATCCCGGACGCAAGGATCAGGTTCGACGAGGGGCAATGGGCGGCGCCGATACCCGCGCACCCGAGCTCCCTGATCTCGTCCGCGTTCGGCATGACGCAGTGCGCCACCCACGTGCGGTCGCTCAGCCACCCGACCTCGCGCAGGTACTCGAACGGCCTGCACCCGAATGTGGCGATCGAGAAGTCGTCGTCCTCGGAGTTCTCCGCGAAGTGGGTGTGCAGGCGCACGTCCAGCTTCTCCGCCAGCTCGGCGGAACGGACCATCAGTTCCTTCGTGACGCTGAACGGCGAGCACGGGGCGAGGGCCACCCGCACCATCGCACCGAACGAGCGGTCATGGTGACATTCCACAGCGGCCTGCGAGAGGGCGAGGATCTCGTCGTCCTCCTGCACCACGTCATCGGGCGGGAGACCGCCGTCCTTTTGCGACAGCGACATCGATCCGCGCGTGGGGTGGAACCGCATGCCGAGGTCAACCGCTGCGGCGATCTCGGCCGACAGCAGGTCACCGCCGTTGCGCGGGTGGAGATAAAGATGATCGGTGCTGGTGGTGCAGCCCGAGAGAGCAAGTTCGGCGAGACCGATCCACGCCGAGACGTGCGCACCCTCCTCGTCGAGTGCGCGCCACAGCGGGTACAGCGTCTGCAGCCACCCGAACAACGGTGCGTATGTCATGGGCGGGAAGGCGCGCGTCAGGTTCTGGTACAGGTGGTGGTGGGTGTTCACCAGGCCCGGCGTCACCAGGCACCCGGATGCATCCAGCACCTCCTTCGCCGCGGGCGGCGCATCGGCTGAGGACCCGACTCCGCTGACAAGTCCGTCGGTGATCGCCACCCACCCACCGGGGAACTCACGCCTCCCGGAGTCGACAGTGGCGACGTACCCGTTCTTGATCAGGAGATCGGCGGTGCCGGCGGGAGCCGTGCTCATGCCATGCTCCGCAGCACGGTCGCGATGTCGTCCGGGGTGGTCTCGGGGTTCACGATGCACAACCGTAGGCACGTCTCTCCCCGCCAGCTGGTGGGGACCGCGAACGCCAGTCCCTGCATGAGGACCCTGTTGCTCCACTCCTCGTAGTCGGCGGGTGACCACCCGGTCCGCCGGAACAGCAGCACGGACAGTTCCGGCTCCATGATCAGCTCCAGGTGGGCAGACTGCCTGATCATCTCCGCGCCACGGTCCGTCACCTCCAGCGTCCTCTCGACGGCCTCGGTGTAGGCCCGGGTGCCGTGCGTTGCCAGACTGAACCACAGCGGCAGCCCGCGCGGACGCCTGGAGAGATGGTGGGCGTAGTCACTGGGGTTCCAGTCGTCGTTCACGTGCAGTGCGTCGAGATACTCGGCGTGCTGCGTGTGCGCGGCACGGGCCACGCGCGGGTCGCGGTAGACGAGGGCGCAACTGTCGAACGGGGCGAACAGCCACTTGTGCGGGTCCACTATGAAGGAGTCGGCCGTCTCCACGCCGTCGAAGAGCGCGCGACGCGACGGTGCGCACAACGCAGCCCCTCCGTAGGCCCCGTCCACGTGGAACCATGCCCCTACGGAACGTGCGGCTGCACCGACCCCTGCCAGGTCGTCCACGACACCCACATTCGTGGTGCCCGCGGTCGCGACCACGGCGAACACGCGCTGCGCATCCTCCGGCGACAGTGCCGCGAGTGCAGCACGCGTCGACTCACCGTCCATCCGCCCGCGGATGTCGGTGTCCACGAGGGCGACATCGACGTCCATCGCACGCGCCGCCTGCTCCACGCTGGAGTGGGCCGAGCGTGACGCCACGACCAGTCCGCGCGTGCGGTCGAAGCGGCCCTCGTTGCGGTGCCGCCAGTGCCAGCGCGCAGCGATAAGGGCAGAGAGGTTCCCCGCGGTGCCTCCGCTCACGAACACGCCGCCTGCCTCCGAGGGCATGCCGGCGATGTCCGCGATCCAGCGCAGGGCCTCGTTCTCGGCGAACACCGCCCCCGCGCCCTCCTGCCACGAGCCTGCATAGACGTTGGCCGCGCTGATCGCCACGTCGAACATGCCGGCGGCCTCGCTCGGCGCACCCGGAACGTACGAGAAGAAGCGCGGATGGTCCACGCTGATGCACGCGGGTGCGAGCACGTCCGACCAGATGCGCAGTGCCTCGTCGCCGCCGATGCCGTCGACAGTGACCGTGCGGCCGGCGCGCCGGCGCAGCGTCTCCACAGTCTCGGAGTGGTCGAGGGGCGGGTCCGCACGCATGCGCTTCAGTGCGTAGGACAGGATCCTCCAGCTCAGGCGCTTGCTCCGGCGGTCGAACGAGTGCATGCCCGTCACGGGCGCCTGCCGTTCCGTGCGTCAGACGTTGGTGTCGAGAAGTTCGCTGCCCTCATGACGGGCCTCGCCGTCCTTCCAGAGGAGGTGGCCGAGCAGGCCCGCGAGCGCGGCGGTGGAGAGACCGACCACGATCGGGAACGCGAAGAGAATGATGGCGAGGATCAGCGCACCGGGCATGTCATCACCGTAGCGGCTTGTGTGCCCAGGCCTCTATCTCGACGTTCCCGCCGAAGGGCAGTGCCGCAACGCCGATGGTGCTGCGGGCGGGCCGCGCACCGTCGAAACCAGCCACGTAGGCCTCGTTGAACTCGGCGAACGTGTCCATGTCGGTGAGGAAGCAGAGGGTCTTCGCGATGTCGGCGAGAGTGGCGTCCACCGTGGCGAGCTGGGCCTTCAGGTTCTCCACCGCCTGCGCGGTCTGGGCCTTCACGCCCCCCTCCACGATCTTGCCGTCGACGATGCCGAGCTGACCGGAGACGATGATCCAGTCCCCCGCGCGGACGACCGGTGTGTACGGGCCTACTGCTGGTTGTGCCATGGGTCAAACCCTAGGCGAACACGCACCCTGCGTACCATTGCGGGTGATGAACGTCTCCCCCGACAGGCTCGTGAGCCGCCGCCGTTTCCTCGCCATGACCGCAGTCATCGGGGTGGGCACCGCCGGCGCGGGAACGTTGCTCTCCGCATGCGGCGGTGGGGACGGCGAGAGCGCGGGGAAATACGACCCCGAGGACCTGTTGGTGATGCAACGGTTCTCCAGCAAAGGCCTCGTTCCGGGTGACGTCCGGTTGCCTGTGTCACTGGCGAGCAAGTCGCAGATCCTCGACGACGCAGCGACAGCCGCGTACGCCATCCTCACCGCACGTGTCGTCAGCGTCGATTCCGGCGACACCGTGGTGGAGTCGCTCAGCGCGGAGAAGCACGGCGAGGGCCTGGCGCTGCCGTACTGGCCCTTCATCGCCCGCATCGAGAAGCCCGGCACGTACCAACTCGTGATCGACGGGGCGTCCCCCGACGGCGCCGCTTTCCAGGTGCTCGACCCGTCATCTGTCCCGATGCCGGTCGTGGGCGGGAAACTGCCACCGTTCGACACCCCCACGACAGACGACCCGCGGGGAGTCACGCCGATCTGCACCCTCGCCACGGGCACGTGCCCGTTCCACTCCGTCACGCTCACGGAGGCACTCGCGTCGGGGAAGCCAGTGGTGTACCTGATCGGCACACCTGCGTTCTGCAAAACAGGCACGTGCGCCCCTGCTCTCGAGGGACTTGTGAAGGTGGCGGAATCCGTCGGTGATGCCGCGGTGTTCGTGCACGCCGACGTGTACGCAGACAAGAACGCAACGACACTCGCACCGGCAGTGACCGCCTACAGGATGTCGTTGGAGCCCGTGCTCTTCGTGGCGGATGCACAGGGCATCATCCGCAACAGGCTGGACGGCGTGTTCGACCGCGCGGAGATTGCCGGGGTGCTCGCCGCGGCAGGGATCAGCTGAAGGACTTGCCGCAGCCGCAGGAGCGGCTGGCGTTCGGGTTCGAGATGCTGAACCCGGCCTCGGTGAGGCTGTCCTTGTAGTCGAGGCTGGCACCCACGAGCATCGGCGCGGAGGCGGGGTCGACGACCACCCTCACCGCACCGAAGGTGAGGACCTCGTCGTCGGGAGCGATCTCGGAGTCGAAGTACATGTCGTAGCTGAATCCGGAGCAGCCGCCGGACTTCACGGCCACGCGCAGCGCGAGCTCGCCGGCGCCTTCTGCCTCGATGAGCTGTGCGACCTTCGTGGTGGCTGTCTCGGTCAGGGTGATCATGGTGGTCTCCTTGTGCATCTGCCTGGCGGGGTGTCCCGCTTGGGTGAACAGCGTGTCCCCCGAGTTTATGCCGAAAGGGGGCCCTGGGGCATCCCCCGTACACTTCCCCGCGTGAGCCAGCGCACACCGGGGGCACCCACCACAGACGAGGTCCGGAACCTGCTCCGGGCCGTGATCGACCCCGAGCTGGGCTCCAACATCGAAGACCTGGGCATGGTGGACACCGTCACCATCGCGGACGGCATCATCACCATCGGGGTGAAGCTCACCATCCGGGGCTGCCCGTTGCGGGCCCAGATCCAGAAGGACATCAAGAGCCGACTCGAGGTGCACCCCTGGGTGCAGAAGGTGAAGATCGACTGGGGCGAGATGACCGCCGAGGAACGGTCAGAGGTGATGACGAAGGCCCGCTGGAACGCACGCGAGAACGCCGCCCCCACGGCAGTGCCCGAGCGCGCGAGGGTGCTGGCCGTCGCCAGCGGCAAGGGCGGCGTCGGCAAGAGCTCCGTGACCGTGAACCTCGCGGCCGCTCTCGCGGCGCGCGGCAGGACGGTGGGCGTGCTGGATGCGGACATCTGGGGCTTCTCCGTGCCGCGCATGCTGAACATGCCGGACAGGCTCGAGGCACAGAAGGTGGACGGCCGCGAGAAGCCGGCGATCATCCCGAACGAGCGCCGCGTGGGTCACGGCCTCCTGAAGGTCGTGTCCACCGGGATGCTCGTGGAGGACGAGGGCACGGCACTCATGTGGCGCGGGCTCATGCTGACGAAGGCGGTCGAGCAGTTCCTGAACGACGTGCACTGGGGCGACATCGACTTCCTCGTCATCGACATGCCTCCCGGCACCGGCGACGTGCAGATGGGCCTGGCCCGCATGCTCCCCCGCACGGACCTCCTCATCGTGACCACGCCGGCGGTGAGCGCGCAGAAGGTGGCCATCCGCGCCGCCGACATGGCGCGGCGCAGTTTCCTCCGTGTCGCCGGCGTCATCGAGAACATGAGCACCTTCACCTGCGGGCACGGCGAGGAGTACCCGCTGTTCGGCACCGGCGGCGGGCAGGCTCTCGCCGACGAGATCGGCGTGGAACTGCTCGGCCAGGTGCCGATCGAGCCCACGGTCGCCGCGGGAAGCGACGCAGGCGAGCCGGTCAGCATCACCGGCGTCGGCGCCGCGGCGGCTGTTTTCACCGCCATTGCTGACCGCATCATCGCCGAGACGCCTGCCTTCGACGAGATGTCGGACTGCTCGGCGAGGGGCGCCGACGTGCAGGTCAGCGTGCGCCGCGGCAACTCACAGCAGTAACGCCAGCCTCAGAGGGTGTCGTAGTCAGGATCGCCCGGCATGGCGATGCCGGTGACGCGGCCGTCCTTGTCCACCTTCAGTTTCGGCAGGATCGTGGTGGGCGTGCCCACCCTCGCCGCCGCAGCGAGAACCTCGTCCGCGGTGCCGTGGGCCGCGATGAACTCGATGTTCGCGAGCGTGGGCGGCATGAGCATGAGATCGCCCTCGCGGTGGCGGCGGATCGCCTCGTGCGGGTTGATCCACATGCTCTCGATCGTCTCGCCGTCGTCGTGCAGGGGTTCCTGGGCCTCGGGCGCGCGGGCCACGAAGAACCTCGTGTCGAAACGACGTCGCTCGCCCTTCGGGGTGATCCAGTGGCTCACGTAGTGGATGTTGTGCGTGGACAGGTGGAGGTTCTCACGCCTGCACAGGTCAAGGAGCGCGAGCGACCCGTCATGGATGTTCTCCCTCTCCTTCTCGAAGCGGTCGGCCGTGGCCGGGTCGTCGAAACGGACGATGTCACCCGAGTCACTGTGGTGCGCAAGGAGCACACCTGCCTCCTCGAAGCACTCGCGGATCGAGGCGACCCAGTATGCGAGCCCTCCGGACGGGATGCCGAGCAGGCTGCTCGCCTGCTCGTCGCTGAGTCCCTCGCAGATGTCACCGATCTCGGTGGACGCATCGACCTCGTCGACCTTCCCGCCGGGGAAGACGAACATCCCGCTCGCGAACGCCGCGGTGAAGGTGCGGCGCAGCATGAACACCTCGAGGCCGTCGTCGCCGTCGCGCACGAGCAGCACGGTTGCGGCCGGCTTGACGGGGACTTTGTCCGGGTCGAACGGCTCGTCCTGCTTCGGTGCGTTGCTCATGTTGTCCCCCCGGGGGCACACCCTATGACGGTGCACCCTCCGGCAGGGAACCGAACGCGTTCGGGGCAATTCGGCCTGGGTCAGGCGAACTCGACAGCATGGGATCCGGCGGGGCGCGCGGCACCGTGATCTGAGGGCTCAGTCCTTCTTGCGCATCTCGCGGTAGTCACGCGCACCGCCCTCGAGCGGCTCCACCTCCAGGGTGATGCCGTCGATGCCGGTCACGCGCATCTCCTGGGCGTCGGCGAGCGGGGTCGACCTGTTCACACGGGCCCGCCAGCGCGCGCCGTTCACCACAACCACTCCTTCCGGGTCCACGGGGCCCACTGCGGTCCCCGTCTCGCCCACGAGGTTGTCGCGGCCGATTGTCGGCGTGGCGAAACGCGTGCGGGTCATTGACGGCATGCCCACCGTGTAGGTGAGAGCCACTCCGATGATGCAAGTGGCCATGGTGATCCATCCCGGCCGCAGGGACAGTCCATCGACCGACCTGAAGAGACCGAACGAGCCGATGACGTACAGAACCATGCCGGCCCCCGTCCAGAACCTCGGCACACCGACCTGCACGTCGACCGCGAACGCGACGAATGCCGACAGCAGCAGGACGAGAGCGAGGCCGTTCAGGGGGAGCGCACCGAGACCCATCGCACCGAGCAGCAGACACACGGCCCCGACGAGACCTGCCACCCCGACACCCGCGGTGAAGAACTCGAAGAGCAGCAGCGCGAGACCGACCGTGAAGAGCAGGTACGCGGACGGCGGCGAGGCGACGGTGTGGAAGAGCCGCGGGACGAGGCCCAGCTTGAAGAACCTCGTGGTCGTGGCCTCACGGTTGACCTGCCCGTTCGCACCGATGCCGTCCTGGACCGTGTCGAGTGTGCGGCCCTTGACCGACACGCCGTCCATGGCGAGGAGGATGTTGCGCAGCACGGGCACACCGCGGTCGTCACCCGCGAACTTCAGGACCTTCTGCTCGCGTGCCTCGAGGAAACCGAGCGTCCCGCTGCGAAGGAAGTCACTCGCCGCACCGAGAGAGACGGGGGAACCATCAACGGTGAGGAGCGTGCCGGTGCGGCCGATCCGCGCACCCGGTGCCATCGCAGCCACGTCTGCCACGGCCACCATCTGGGCGGGGAGCCCGTACAGACGCGACCCGCTGGGCCCGACCCAGATGGCGACGGGGATGTCGGAGTTCTTGATGTCCGCGAGCAGGTCCGCCATTGCGTCGCGGCCGATCACCGCGCCGCGGGTGTTGACCTGCAGCACGACGGCCTGCGCACCGTTCGTGGCGCTGCGCTCGAGAGCGGTGCGGATGGAGTCGGCGCTGATCCGGTCGAGAAGGCCAGACACCTCGACCACGTCCACGGGAGGCAGGTCCACGGCCGTCGCGGAACCGTCCTCCGCGGCGCGCGCCGGACCCATCGCCATCAACGGCGCGGCGAGCATGAGCCCCAGTCCGCACATGACGCGCAGCTTTGCGCCTACCCTCACTGGTCACTCCTCGATCTGCCCTGACGACACGATTCACCCATGGACATCCGCCACTTCCTCACCGCATCACGTGCACTCATTGTTGCGGGGAAGGGCGGGGTCGGGAAATCCGTGGTCTCGAAAGCCCTTGCGACAGTTGCCACAGGAGCAGGATTGTCCGTGTTGCACGTGGAAATCGACGGGAAGGACGCCACCGCTCTCCCCGATTCCTCCGTGGACAGGCTGACTCTCTCGGCAGGCACCGCCCTCGGCGAGTACCTGCAGGGCAGGGGGCTGGGGATCCTCACCCGCCAGCTGGATCGACTCGGGATCGTGGACCTGGTGGCGAGCACGGCACCGGGAATCGACGACCTCCTCGTGCTCGGCAAGATCAAGCAGCTCGTGCGTGACGACCCTCACGATGTCATCATCATCGACGGTCCCGCCGCCGGGCACGCAGTAGACCTCCTCCGCTCCCCGCGCACGCTGAAGCGCACCGTCCGCGGCGGGCCGATCGCACAGCAGGCGGATGACGTGCTCGCGATGTTCGCCGACGCCACGAGACTGCGCGTGATGCTCGTGACGAGGCCCGCCATGACGCCCGTCAGCGAGCTGGTCGAGACCGAGCGCGTGATCACGGGCACGCTCGGTGTCAATCTCTCGCCGGTCGTCGTCAACGGACTGCACGCAGGTGTGCCTTCCGGCATCAGCGCTGCCGCTGGCAGCGAGCTCGCGCGTGCCGTCGCCTATGTCGAGGAACGGCGGGCTGCCGAACTGGAGGCCCTCGCGGCCCTTGCCACTGCGGTGGACACACCGCAGCTGCACACGGGCCACCACGTCGCATCCGGTGCGGATCTCGTGTCCCTCGTGGCCGGCGACCTCCGCGACGCAATCGGGGACCTGGCATGAGCAGCAGCGCACCGGTGCTCTGCGGCCCGTCATCGGTGATCGTCACCTGCGGCACGGGCGGACTCGCCCAGACCAGCTGAGCCGCGGCGCGCGGTCTCATGGCCGCGC
>JBJTCK010000036.1:0-18720 GCA_046091825.1 Actinomycetota bacterium
GATGCTCATGAGCTACGAGAACGACAGACGTAACCTTGCGAACAGGGCCCATGAGGTCCTCGGCAAGGACGAAGGCGAGACGCTCTTGGAGCACCTTCCGCATGGCGGCTACTCCCACATGGCCACGAAGCAGGACCTGCAGGTTCTTTCCACCGAACTACGGAAGGAAATTGCCGACGCCGCCTGTCTCCAGGTCGTTGTGCTGTTCGGGCTGATCTCTGTGGTGAACGGAATCTTCTTCTTTCCTTTGTCAGTCAGGGGCTGACAACAGGAATTACTTCGCCAGCCAGGCGGGACGCGTCTTCTCGAACGCGTTGATCGCCTCGGCATGCGTGAGCGTGATGCCGATGTCGTCGAGGCCGTTCAGGAAGCGGTGCTGGGTGGGGGCATCCATCGGGAACGACTCCAGGAATCCCGCCGACGGCACCTCCACAGTCAGGCGCTCCATGTCGATGGTGATCTCTGTGCCTGCGTCAGCCTCGATCAGGTCCCACAGCCGCTCCACTGCCTGCTGCGGCAGCACCACCGGGGCAAGACCGTTCTTCGTGCAGTTGTTGCGGAAGATGTCAGAGAAGCTCGGCGCAATGACGGCGTCGAAGCCGTACTGCTGGATGGCCCACACGGCGTGCTCGCGCGAGGAGCCCACACCGAAGGACGGGCCGGCCACCAGGATGGAGGCGCCGGCGTAACGCTCGTCGTTCAGCACGAAACTGCGGTCCTCCCGCCAGGTGCTGACGAGGCCCTTCTCGAAACCCGTTCGCTCCACACGCTTCAGCCAGTCGGCCGGGATGATCTGGTCGGTGTCCACGTCGCTGCGCTTCAGCGGGACGGCACGGCCGGTGACGATTCGGAATGATTTCATGACAGGTCTCCGGGGGTTGCGAGGTGGCCGGCCACGGCAGTCGCCGCGGCCACGGCGGGGGAGACCAGGTGGGTGCGGCCCCCGCGTCCCTGGCGCCCCTCGAAGTTGCGGTTGCTGGTGGATGCTGCACGCTCGCCGGGGGCGAGTTTGTCCGGGTTCATCGCCAGGCACATGCTGCAGCCCGGCTCGCGGAAGTCGACGCCCGCCTCCGTGAGGATCTTGTCGAGGCCCTCGGCGATGGCCTGGTTGCGCACGGCATGGCTGCCGGGCACCACCATCGCGCGCTTCACCTTGACCTTGCGTCCCTTCACGACCTCGGCCGCTGCACGGATGTCCTCGATGCGGCCGTTGGTGCAGGAGCCGATGAACACGGTGTCGATCTCGATGTCGCGCACGCGTGTTCCAGGCTCCAGTCCCATGTACTCGAGCGCGCGCTCGATGGTGTTCGCTGTGGTGGCGTCCGCCGCGTCCGAGGGCGAGGGGATGACGCCGTCGATCGGCAGGACCTGCGCGGGGTTGGTGCCCCACGAGACGTGGGGGGTCAGCCTCGTCGCGTCGATGAGGACCTCCTTGTCCCACACCGCGCCGTCGTCAGTCCGCAGCTGCTTCCACGCCTCCACGGCCTGGTCCCACGCGGCACCCTGCGGCGCGTTCGGACGGCCCTTGAGATAGGCAAACGTGGTGTCGTCCGGCGCGATGAGGCCCGCCTTGGCCCCGGCCTCGATGCTCATGTTGCACACGGTCATGCGGCCCTCCATGGAGAGCGCACGGATTGCGGAGCCGCGGTACTCGATCACGTGGCCGATGCCGCCTGCGGTGCCGATCTCTCCGATGACCGCGAGAATGATGTCCTTCGCGGTCACGCCTGCGGGAAGGTCGCCCTCCACCGTGACGCTCATCCACTTCGGTCGGGACTGGGGCAGGGTCTGGGTGGCGAGCACGTGCTCCACCTCGCTCGTGCCGATGCCGAAGGCGAGTGCACCGAACGCGCCGTGGGTGGCCGTGTGGCTGTCGCCGCACACGATCGTCATGCCCGGCAGCGTGCGGCCCTGCTCCGGGCCGATGACGTGCACGATGCCCTGGCCGGCGTCGCCCATGGGGAAGAGCGTGAAGCCGAACTCCTTCGCGTTGTCGCGCAGCACCTGCACCTGCTTCGCCGACACCGGGTCCGCGATCGGCAGGTGGATGTTCTCGGTCGGCACGTTGTGGTCCTCCGTGGCAACGGTGAGGTCGGGCCGGCGGATGCCGCGTCCGCTCATCCGCAAGCCGTCGAACGCCTGCGGGCTCGTCACCTCGTGCACCAGGTGCAGGTCGATGTACAGGAGGTCCGCCTCGCCGGGTGCAGAGTGCACCACGTGCTGGTCCCACACCTTCTGGGGGAGCGTCATCGGTGTCGACATCATTTGTCCTTGCTTGGAGAGTCTCAATGTGTGGGATATAATTCCCACACAATGGACAGCGTATCTGGAGTCGGGGTCCTGGACAAGGCGTTCACGGTGCTTCAGGCGCTCGCCCACGAACCGCTCGCGCTCGCCGGGGTCGTGGAGGCAACCGGGCTGCCCCGGGCCACGGCCCACCGTCTGCTGCTCGCACTCGAGACCCACGGTGCCGTGAGGCGCAACGATGCCGGTGAGTTCTGCATCGGCCTCGCTGTGGTCGGCCTTGCCACTGCGGCCACCGACCAGTTCCCGTGGCTCGACAAGGCGCGGGCCGCGGCGCGCGGGCTGCGCGACGCCACCGGCGAGAGCGTGCAGGTGTACGTGCCGGAGGGCAACGGCCGGCGGTGCATCGCGTCGTTCGAGTCCACCCACGGGCTGCGCTGGATCGTTCCCGTCGGGGCGCTGCTGCCGCTGTCGCGCGGTTCGGCCGGGCGCGTGCTCTCCGGGCAGAAGGTCACGCACGGCGGGTGGATCGAGTCGAGCGAGGAGCGCGAGAAGGGCGTCGCCTCCGTGAGCGCACCTGTGACGGACGCCGACGGGAACGTCATCGCGGCGGTCAGCCTGAGCGGCCCTCTCGAGCGCATGGGGCAGAACCCCGGGCGCCGCCACGGTGCGGCAGTCGCCCGCGTGGCCCGCGAACTGTCGCGCTGAACTGTCGCCCCGCCGTGCGGCGCGCGGAACGTCACACATTGCCGCCATGACACAACACTCACCCCGGCAGCACCCCTCCGAACACGGCGTCATGGCGATGGCCGTCCACGCGGAATCCGTCCTTCACGGCATGATCGACTCCTTCGAGCTCCCCGGCGCGCGCCTGTACGGGGTCAACACCGGCGATGAGGTGGAGTCGGCCCCCGCGCCCTGCCTTCTCGCCCAGCACCCCGACGTGTACGACCTACGGGAGTCGCCCACCAGCGGTCTTGCGCGCATGTTCGACGCCGCCGCGATCGTCACCACCGGGTGGGCAGCCCCTCTCGACGAGAACGGGGAGGTGCGCGGTGCCCCCAGCGAGCACGCGCAGCGGCGCAGGGTCAGGCTGGTCGTGCTCGTGTCGAACAGCGGTGTGGCGAGCGTGCTGCGTTTCGCCGACGTCCCCGATGACGTCGTCACCGACCCGGGCTCGGCCACCGGTTCGCTCGCCGAGGCGATCGAGCGGTTCTGGTTCGACCCGCCCATGGGCAACGTCGCCGTCTGACCCGTCGCGGAAACGAACCGTGTGACGTGCGTCGTGCCCCCACGTGCATGCGTTCACAAAGGCGCAAAGTGGCGGGGCCAGCCTTAGCCTGAGGTGCGTGACAACCCCCGATGCGCAGTGGGCCGGGCGCGTGCGCGCTCTCGCCGCCGAGAAGGACGCCGTGATCCTCGCGCACAACTACCAGGTGCCCGAGATCCAGGACGTCGCTCACCACGTGGGTGACTCCCTCGCTCTGTCGCGCATCGCAGCGAGCGTCCCGCAGTCCACCATTGTCTTTTGCGGCGTCCACTTCATGGCTGAGACGGCCAAGATCCTCAGCCCCGGCAAGACCGTGGTCATCCCCGACGAGCGGGCCGGGTGCTCCCTCGCCGACACCATCACGGCGGACCAGTTGCGCGCGTGGAAGGCAGAGCACCCCGGTGCCGTCGTCGTCAGCTACGTGAACACCACCGCCGCGGTCAAGGCCGAGACGGACATCTGCTGCACCAGCTCGAACGCCGTCGACGTAGTGGCGTCGATTCCGCGGGACCGGGAGATCCTGTTCTGTCCCGACCAGTTCCTGGGGGCGCACGTCCAGCGGATGACCGGCCGGGACAACATGCACATCTGGATGGGCGAGTGCCACGTGCACGCCGGCATCAACGGTGCCGACCTGAAGGCGATGGTCGCGGCAGAGCCAGAGGCAGAGCTGTTCGTCCACCCCGAGTGCGGCTGTGCGACCAGCGCCATGTACCTCGCCTCCGAGGGCGTGGTCCCGAAGGAGCGGACCAGGATCCTCTCCACGGGCGGGATGTTGGACGCCGCCCGTGAGACCAGGGCCCGCAAGGTGCTGGTGGCCACCGAGACGGGGATGCTCCACCAGTTGCGCAAGGTGAACGTGACCACCGACTTCCAGCCGGTCAACCGTGCCGCCGTCTGCAAGTACATGAAGATGATCACGCCGGAGAAACTCGAGAACGCGCTCCTCACCGGCAACGACGTCGTGGACGTGCCCGGTGACATCGCGGACCGGGCCCGGGCATCCGTGGAGAAGATGATCGCGATCGGCACGCCCTCCCGTGCAGGCGAGTAACGGCATACCGCAGAGGCTCGCCGCGCCGGAGCCCACATGGTCCGTGGAGACGGACGTGGTGGTCCTCGGCAGCGGTGCGGCGGGGCTGTCGGCGGCGCTCGCCGCGCGGCCGGTCCGCGACGTGCTGCTGATCACGAAGGACACCCTCGATGCCGGCAGCACCGGCTGGGCGCAGGGTGGCCTGGCGGCGGTGCTCGACCCGAACGACTCGATCGAGAACCACGTGGAGGACACGCTCGCCGCTGGTGCCGGGCTGTGCGACGAGAACGCCGTGCGCACGCTCGTGAGCGAGGCCCCCGTTGCAATCCGCTACCTCATGCGGCTCGGCGCCTCCTTCGACCCCGGCGCACACGAAGGCGTTGCCCTCACCCGCGAGGGCGGCCATTCGCACCGCCGCATCGTGCACGCGGGCGGCGACCAGAGCGGTGCCGAGGTGCAGCGCACGCTGGACGAGTCCGTGCGGCTCGCCGGCGTGCGGATCATCGAACGTGCCTTCGGCCTGGACCTCATCGTGGGCACGGACCAGCGCGACCGTCGCGCGGTGGCGGGCATCACGGTCGCGTTGCTGGACGAGAACGGCGCAGTGGAGAGCGTCGGCACCGTCACCGCCCGCGCGGTCGTGATTGCCACCGGCGGGTACGGCCAGGTCTATGCGTCCACGTCCAACCCGCCGGCGGTGACGGGAGACGGCATCGCCCTCGCCATCCGCGCCGGTGTGCCGGTCGCTGACCTCGAGTTCATCCAGTTCCACCCCACAGTGCTGTGGCGCGGGGCCGAGGCACGCGGTCAGCAGGCGCTCATCAGCGAGGCCGTCCGCGGCGAGGGGGCGATCCTCCTCGACGCCGCGGGCAGGCGCGTCATGGCAGGCGTGCACCCCCAGGAGGACCTCGCGCCGCGCGATGTCGTTGCCTCCGCGATCAGCCGCAGGATGGCCGAGTCTCCCGCCGGCATCGACGACCACGTGTACCTCGATGCCCGGCGCATCGACAGCTTCGCCGACAGGTTCCCCTCCATCACGGCGTCGTGCGTCGATGCGGGCATCGACCCGCAGCGCGAGCTCATCCCCGTGGCCCCGGCCGCGCACTACGTGTGCGGGGGAGTGCGCGCCGACATCGACGGCACCACGTCCATGCCGGGCCTCTTCGTCGTCGGCGAGGCCGCGTGCACCGGTGTTCACGGCGCCAACAGGCTCGCCTCGAACAGCCTCACCGAGGGAGTGGTGGCCGGCACCCGTGTGGGGCGCGCGCTCAGCTGGTCGCTGCCCGAGGCGGTCGTTCCCTCCGGCGATGACGCGCCGGCAGGCCTGCTGGACTCCTACCACCGCTCCGCACTGCGCACGGCAATGTCGAAGTACGTCGGCGTGCTGCGCACCCCGGAGGGGCTGAAGCAGGCGCAGTCCATCCTCGACACGCTCGCGTCGAACGTGTCGCCGTCCGTGGTGCCCACGCGCAAGGCGTTCGAGGCCACCAACATGCTCACCATCGCGAGCGCGGTCGTCGCGGCGGCACTGGCCCGCACCGAGAGCCGCGGCTGCCACCGCAGGATCGACGTGACGGAGCCTGACCCCGCGTGGGAGCGCCACCTCGTGGCACACCTGCGCAACGGCCACATCGAGGTGGAGTGATGGACCTCTCCCCGGTGTCGGCCGCCACGGCGGCACGTCTCGCGGCAGCGGGTCTCGACCCCGCCCAGGTCGCCGGCATCATCACGCGGACCATCGAGGAGGATCTCGACGGCGGAGTCGACGTCACTTCTGTGTCCACGGTCCCCGCGGCGCAGCGGAGCACCGTCACCTTCGGCGCGAGGGCGGACGGGTGCCTGGCCGGTCTCGACATCGCGTGCGCGGTGGTGGAGATGGTGTGCGGCCCGCAGGACGTCACGATCGAGCGCGCGAGGTCCGACGGTGACAGGGTGCGCAAGGGCGACGTCATCGCGCGCGTCACCGCCCCCACCCAGCGCATGCTCACCGCGGAACGGACCGCGCTGAACCTGCTGTGCCACCTCTCCGGGGTCGCCACCGCAACCGCGCGCTGGGTGGATGCCGTGGCCGGCACCGGTGCCGTCATCCGGGACACCCGCAAGACCACGCCGATGCTGCGGAGCCTGGAGAAGTACGCCGTGCGCTGCGGCGGCGGCCAGAACCACAGGATGAGCCTGAGTGATGCCGCCCTGGTGAAGGACAACCACATCGCGGCGGCCGGCGGTGTCCGCGAGGCGTTCGCTCTCATCCGTGCCGCGGCGGCCGGCCTGCCCATCGAGATAGAGGTGGACACGCTCGACCAGCTGCGCACGGCGATGGACGCGGGTGCGGACGTGGTGTTGCTCGACAACATGCCCCCCGCAGTGATGCGCGACGCCGTTGCCGTGGCGGCTGCCCACCGTCAGTCGTCGGGCCGGGACGTGCTTCTGGAGGCGAGCGGCGGCCTCACGCTGGACAACGCCCGCGCGGTCGCGGAGACGGGCGTCCACTTCATCAGCGTCGGCGGCTTGACGCACTCCTCGCCGATCCTCGACATCGGCCTCGACTTCGAGACTCTGGCCTAGGCGTCCGCCGCTGTGCGACCGGACAGCCAGGCGGCCTCGAGCTCGCCCATCGGCGTGGAGGGCGGTGCGCTCGTCATCGGCCACAGCTCCTCGCTGATCCGCCGGTAGTTGCCGCCGCAGCCGAGCTGGCCGAGCACGGCGTAGAGACCCAGGTTGATCCGCTGGATGAAGACGAACGACCGTGGCACGGTGGCGTACTGGGCGATCGACGACGTGCGGTCGAACGTGTGGCGCACAATCGATGTGGCGTACTCGGTGGTCCACTCCACCCGGCGCGGCTCGCGCACAGGCTCGTAGAAGTGCGCGAAGTAGTCGCCGGCGTCCCCGGTGGACACGGGGGCATCCTTCTGCAGCATGCCGGCGTCCTCGATGATGCACCGGTACTCGGCCATGTCGCCGTCCAGCACCGCCGCCTTCACCATGGACTGGAACATGAGCATCTCGTCATGGGTGAAGTGCTTGATCAGCCCGAAGTCGAGGAACGTGACCCGACCGTCGCCGTGGAAGAGGTAGTTGCCGGGGTGCGGGTCACCGTTAAAGGCGCGGAAGCGGTAGAGGCTGCGGAAGACGAACCGGAAGATCGCCTCGCCGGCCATGTCGCGCTGCTCCTGGCTCCAGCCGCAGACCTCGGCGAAGGTGGAGCCCACCACCAGCTCGCTCGTCAGCACCCGCCGCGTGCTGAGCTCGTCGATGACCTCCGGCACGTGGACGAACGGGTGCCCGCGGTAGAAACCGGCGAAGAGGCGCTGGTTGTCTGCCTCCCGCGAGTAGTCCAGTTCCTCGCGCAGACGGTCCTTGATCTCGGCCACCATCTCCTCCGGGTTCAGGCTCTTGAACCCGAACGCGAGGAGGGTCCCGAGCAGGTCCGCCGTGCGGAGGTCTGCGTCGATCGCCTCCGCCACGCCGGGGTACTGCACCTTTACCGCCACCGCGCGCTCCGACCCGTCGGCACAGCGCATGATCGCGCGGTGCACCTGGCCGATGGAGGCCGCGGCAATCGGCTCGTCGTCGAACTCCACGAAGAGGTCGCCGACCTCCCGGCCGAACTCCTCGCGGATGACGCCGTGCACCAGGTCGATGCTCATCGGCGGGGCCTGGGACTGCAGCTGGGCGAGCGCCCTGCGCATCGGCTCGGGCAGGCCGTCGTCCAGGTAGCTGGCCATCTGGCCGAGCTTCATCAGGGCGCCCTTCATGTTCCCCAGTTCCGCCGCCACCTGCTGGGCCGTCCTCATCTCGCGCTCCCGGGAGAGGACCTCGCGCCGCTCGGCACCCGCGAACAGCTTCCTCGCCGAGGTGCCCGCATGGCCAAGACCCACGCGCGCGCCGAGACGGGCCAGCCGTGTGTTGCGGCGCCAGGCACTGCGGAAACGGACTGCGGTCGCCACGTCGACAGGTCTCAGGGGGTGTTGCCGTCGGGCACGCCGCCCACGGCACTGCGGTGGACGTGGAGGCAGGCATCGACGAGGGACGGCACGAACTCCGCGGCGTTCGCCCACACCGAGTCATGATCACCCTCCACCTCCCAGGAGCGGGCGCCGGGGATGAGTCCGGCGAGCACCTGCTGGCGGGAGGTCCTCACCACGCGGTCGTTCATGTTGATGACAACAGAGACGGGGACGTCGATGTTCCCCAGCCACCCGCGCGAGTCGAAACGGCCCAGTGCCGCGCCCGCCTCCAGGATCTGGCGCCAGTCGTGGCTGGCCAGCTGGTGCGCGGCCCACGGCTCCCAGGTCATCGTCTTGCGTGACACGTAGAGACGGTCGCTGATCCAGTCGCGCACGCGCGTCGGGGTGGCGCGTGCCGCGCCGCTGATGCCGGTGAGAAGGGTGAACGCGCGCCGCTCGCGCACGGACGAGGCGAAGTACGGGGACGTCGCGCACAGCACGAGGCCACGCACGCGCTGCTCGTGGCGCTGCCACATCAGCTGCGCGACGGTTCCGCCCATGGAGTAGCCGACGGGGATGAAGGTCGTGATGCCCAGTTGGTCTGCGAGTGCCGCCGCATCGTCCGCGCAGTCGGCAAGACGGAAGGGCTGCGAGGTGCGGATGCCGCGGCCGTGCCCGCGGTGGTCCATCGCGATCACGCGGAAGTGCTTGGCCAGCGCGGTGTAGCAGGTGAAGAAGTTGAGGTCCGCGGTCGCGGTCCAGCCGTGGAGCAGCAGAACGGTGGGCGCGCCGACGGGGCCCGCGAGGTCACGGATGTAGGTGGTCCCGCGGCCGGGCAGTTCCACGTGGCGTCCCGGGGGGAGGTCGGGGACGAGGAAGTCGGTCAGCGCGACACCTTCGTGACGGTGACGGACACCTTGGCCCCGTTCTCCAGTGTCACCGTGACGGACTCGCCCTCGTTGCGCCCGAGAAGTGCGGAGCCGATGGGGGAGGACGGCGACATGATCTCGGTGCCCTCGCCCTTCTCCTCGATGTGGCCGATGAGGTAGGTCTCCGCCATGTCGGCGGAGTCGCCCTCGAACAGGATGGTGACGCGGCTCAGCACGCCGACCACGCCGTCCGCTGGGTCAGGCGCGATCTCTGCGTTCTCGAGGATGCCGACGACCAGGTTCTTGCGGTCGTTCAGCATGCCGTACTCGTCCTTCGCGGCGTGGTAGTCGCCGTTCTCGGAGAGGTCACCCATCTCGCGGGCGCGCCCGATCTTGTCGGCAACCGCGGGCAGGACCGTGTGCTCCAGTTCCGCCACCTCAGCCTCCAGCCGGGCGTACGTCTCCCTCGACAGCAGGTGCTTTGCCATTGGATGAAGGCTATCGGTGGCTCGTAGATTGGTCTCCCTATGGCACATCGCATTGCGCTCATCGGCGGGGACGGAATCGGCCCGGAGGTCACGGCCGAGGCCGTCAAGGTCATCAAGGCCGCGGGCGTGGCGATCGACACGGTCGACTTCGACCTCGGCGGGTCCCGGTTCCTGCGCGACGGGGAGATCCTCTCGGACTCCACCCTCGATGCGCTGCGCGGTTTCGACGCGATCCTGCTTGGCGCCGTCGGCACGCCCGACGTCCCGCCCGGGGTCATCGAGCGCGGGCTGCTGCTCAAGATGCGCTTCGAGCTGGACCTCTATGTGAACCAGCGCCCGTTCAAGGGGACCGCCCCGGGCCACCAGACGCCGCACGACTTCGTGGTGATCCGCGAGAACACCGAGGGCCCGTACGTGGGCGAGGGCGGCGTGCTGCGGCGCGGAACGCCGAACGAGGTCGCCACGCAGGGCAGCGTGAACACGCGCATGGGTGTGGAGCGGTGCGTCCGGTACGCGTTCGAGCTCGCGAGCACGCGCGAGAGGAAGCACGTCACGCTCGTGCACAAGACCAACGTGCTCACGTTCGCAGGTGACCTGTGGCAGCGCACGTTCGACGCCGTCGCCGCGGAGTTCCCCGGCGTCGGCACCGCGTACAACCACGTGGATGCCGCATGCATCTACTTCGTGCAGGACCCGCACCGCTACGACGTGATCGTCACCGACAACCTGTTCGGCGACATCCTCACGGACCTCGGCGGGGCCGTCAGCGGCGGCATCGGCCTGGCCTCGTCGGCGAACCTCAACCCCGCGCGCACGGGTCCCTCCATGTTCGAGCCGGTGCACGGCTCGGCGCCCGACATCGTGGGCACGGGCAAGGCCAACCCCACGGCGGCGGTGCTGTCAGCCGCCCTGATGCTCGATTTCCTCGGCGAGAACGCCGCAGCGGACCGCATTCGCGCCTCATGCGACGCGCCCTTCGCCGGCTCCACCGTGGAGACCGGTAACGCAATAGCCGCCCGCGTGGCGGGCAAGTAATCTTCCCTCACTGTCCCCCGAGGAGCCCACGATGCCCACACTGATTCCCACGCCGAAAATCTGGATGAACGGCACCCTCGTGGACTGGGACAAGGCACAGGTCCACGTGCTCACCCACACCCTCCACTACGGCACGGGCGTGTTCGAGGGCATCCGCGCCTACGAGACATCCGACGGCCCCGCGGTCTTCCGCCTGACCGAGCACATCGAGCGGCTCTTCCGCAGCGCGAAGATCCTCGGCATGGAGATCCCGTACACCGTGGACGAGATCATCCAGGCCACGAAGGACACCGTGCGCTCCACCGGGCTTCCCGGCTGCTACGTGCGCCCGATCGCCTACTACGGCTACGGCGAGATGGGCCTCAACACGCTCCCGTGCACAGTGGACGTGGCCATCGCGTGCTGGCCGTGGGGTGCCTACCTCGGCGAGGAGGCCCTCACCAAGGGCGTGCGCATGAAGATCTCCTCGTGGAAGCGTCTCGACCACAACATGCTCCCGCCCGCGGCCAAGACGGTGGCGAACTACGCGAACAGCTCTCTCGCCAAGGTGGAGGCACTGCGTGCCGGCTACGACGAGGCGATCCTGCTGAACAACGAGGGTCTCGTCAGCGAGTGCACCGGCGAGAACCTTTTCGTGGTGCGCGGCGGAAAGGTGATCACGCCGCCGCTCGCGGCCGGTGCGCTCGAGGGCATCACCCAGTGGAGCGTCATCAAGATCCTGGAGGACATGGGATACGAGGTCGAGAAGGGCAACATCGCCCGCTCCGACCTCTACATCGCCGAGGAGATCTTCTGTGTCGGCACCGCCGCCGAGGTGAGTGCCATCAACTCCGTGGACGACCGGTCCGTGCCGTGCCCCGGCCCGATCACCCTCAAGGTGGCCGACACCTACGGCAAGGCAGTCCGGGGCCAGATCCCGGCGTACAAGCACTGGTGCGAGCTGGCCTGACCGGGCCCCGTCATTCGTGAATGACCTGGCCCGTCGGCCCGTGTTCACCCTTCTTTTCCACAGTCGTTCCAGCCCCTGGAGGGGTCCTGCCCGGGTTGTCCACAGGCTCACCCACAGGGGAGGTTGACGATGGGGGATAACGGGGCGAGACTGAGTGCCATGTCGACGAAGGTCATCCCCGCACCGCTCGCGGTCCTGGCCGTCGCCGGCATCATTATTCGTTAGCGCATGTCGGTTCCCGACATGCGCGTGCAGGCCGCCCTCCGGGCGGCTTTTTCGTTCCCGCATCGACAGAACCGCACAGACGCCACGGCACAGGCAAGGACAGCAGATGAACAGCAACGTTGAAATGGTCGAGGTGTTCGACACCACCCTGCGTGACGGCATGCAGGTCGAGGGCGTGTCGGCGACGGTGGAGGACAAGCTGCGCATCGCCGAGCAGCTCGACTTCCTCGGGGTCCACTACATCGAGGGCGGCTGGCCGGGGGCGAACCCGAAGGACGTCGAGTTCTTCGAGCGCGCCAAGACAGAGCTGAAGCTCTCCAGCTCGGTGCTCGTGGCGTTCGGTTCCACGCGCCGCCCGAAGGGCAAGACCGACGACGACCCCACGCTGCGCAACCTGATCGAGGCGGGGACGTCCGCGGTGTGCATCGTGGCGAAGTCGTGGGACTACCACGTCACGGAGGCACTCCAGACGACGCTCGACGAGGGCGTGGCGATGGTCGCCGACTCCGTCCGGTTCCTGTCCGGGCACGGCCGCAGGGTGATGGTGGACCTCGAGCACTTCTTCGACGGGTACCGGAACAACCCCGAGTTCGCGCTGCGCATCGTGGAGGCCGCCGTCACGAACGGCGCCACGCACCTCGTCATGTGCGACACGAACGGCGGGTCGCTGCCGCACGAGGTCGAGGCGACCGTCGCGGCCGTCAAGAAGTTCGTCGGCGACGACGCCGTCCTCGGCATCCACTGCCACGACGACACCGGCTGCGCCGTGGCCAACTCCATGGCGGCAGTTCGTGCGGGCGTGCGGCACGTGCAGGGCACCCTCAACGGGCTCGGCGAGCGCACGGGCAACACCAACCTGACGACCGTCATCCCGAACCTGCAGCTGAAGATGGGCTATGCGTGCCTGCCCGACGGCCACCTGAACCGGCTCACCGCGGTGTCCAACCACGTCGCAGAGGTGCTGAACCGCCCGCTCAACCCGCAGGCGCCCTATGTCGGCAACTCGGCGTTCGCGCACAAGGCCGGGCTCCACGTGTCCGCGATCAAGCGCGCGAAGGATGCCTACGAGCACATCGACCCGGAGGTCGTCGGCAACGGCACCCGCTTCGTGGTCAGCGAGATGGCCGGCCGCGCCACGATCGAGGTGAAGGCCGAGGAGCTCGGGCTGGACCTGGACGGCATCGTCGTCGGCAACGTGATCGACCGGCTGAAGGAACTGGAGCACGCCGGTTACCACTTCGAGGCGGCGGATGCCTCCCTCGAGCTGTTGATGCGCCGCGCCGCCGGATGGGAGCACTCGCACTTCAGGGTGGAGTCCATGCGGGTCATCACCGACGAGAACCCGGACCTGGGCTTCACCACCGAGGCGACCGTGAAGGTGCACGTGGGCAACGAGAGGTTCGTGCACACCGCGGAGGGGAACGGCCCGGTCAACGCGATCGACGCCGCCCTGCGCTCCTGCCTGCGGGGTGCCTACCCCCAGATCGACCGCATCCACCTGACGGACTACAAGGTCCGCATCCTGGACGGTGCCACCGCCACCGGTGCAGTCACCCGCGTGCTCATCGACGCGACCAACGGTGACCGTTCGTGGACCACGATCGGCGTCTCGGCGAACATCATCGAGGCGTCGTGGAAGGCGCTCGAGGAGTCGCTCGTCTACGGCCTCCTCCACGACGCGGGCTGACGCCGTCTCCTGGTCGTGCACGGCCGGCGGGGTGCCCGCAGTGGCTGCGCAATTAGGCTGGTCGCATGGCTGCACCCCGCTACGCACCGACGCCCGTGACCGAACCGGCTCGTTCCTACGACTCGCCTGACCACGTGCCCGCACCCTGGGCGCCGGACCGGAAGGCAGAGATCGAGGGCCGCCAGCCCGCCGGGGCCCGACTCGGCTACCAGGGCCCCGACCAGGGGTACGTGATGACCCTCGCGGCCCGTGCCCGGTCGCGTGTCGTGGTGCAGGCAGGTGACGACGTCGACGACGCGCTCAGGGGCTGCTCGCTCATCGCACTGAGGCGGGCCTCACTGTTCGGCCGTGCGCCAATGGTGCACGACCTCACGCTCGCTCTCTCCATCTGGGGCTTCCTCTCTGCTGACGTGCCTGCGGACCTTCTCGCCGCGCGGCGCAGCCTGTTCGAGGGCGTCCACAACGCGGCACACCACTACGCCGAGGGCCGCGCAATCGCCGACCTCGTGCCGGAAGCCACGCTACGCCTGTCCCACACAGAGGCCGCCGCGCGCATGCCGGCTGGCTGGCGCGGTCTCACGGGGTTCGGGCAGTGACCGCCTACAAGGCCCCGCTGGGGGACATTCAGTTCGTCCTCGACAGGTTCTGCCGGCTGGGCGACATCACTTCGCTCCCGAAGTTCGCCGGTGTCGACGTCTCCGTGGTTCCCGAGATGCTGGCAGAAGCAGCCCGTTTCTTCGAGGAGTCGTTCGCACCGCTGAACACCGTCGGTGACACCGTGGGCTCCCGCCGCAACGACGACGGCACCGTGACCACGCCCCCCGGCTTCAAGGAGGCCTACAGGGCATACGTCGACGCCGGGTGGGGCACGGTCGGGTTCGACCCTGGGTTCGGCGGTGGCGGCTTTCCGTGGGTCGTCAACATCGCCGTCCAGGAGATGATGAACTCGGCGAACATGGCGCTCACCATGGCGCCCCTGCTCACCCAGGGCGCGATCGACGCCATCATGCACCACGGGGACGAGACCCAGAAGATGACGTACCTGCCGCGGATGATCACGGGCGAGTGGACGGGCACCATGAACCTCACGGAGCCGGATGCCGGCAGCGACGTGGGCGCGGTGCGCACCAGGGCCGTGCGCCAGCCCGACGGCACCTACCTGATCACCGGCACCAAGATCTACATCACGTTCGGCCAGCACGACATGGCGGAGAACATCATCCACCTCGTCCTCGCCCGCACGCCCGACGCGCCCCCCGGGACCAAGGGCATCTCGTGCTTCATCGTGCCCCAGCGCATCCTCGACGAGGACGGCAGGCCCGGGCGTGAGAACGACGTGAAGTGCGTCAGCATCGAGCACAAGACGGGCATCAAGGCGAGCCCCACCTGCGTGCTCTCGTACGGGGACAACGGCGGCGCCGTCGGCTACCTCATCGGCGAGGAGAACCGCGGCATGACCTACATGTTCACGATGATGAACCAGGCGCGCATCGGCGTGGGCCTGGAGGGCCTCGCCCTCATCGAGCGTGCGTACCAGCAGGCACTCGAGTACTCCGTGCAGCGCCGCCAGGGCCGCGCGCCCGGCGCCAAGGGGGCCGAGAGCTCGCAGATCATCGACCACCCGGACGTGAAGCGGATGCTCCTCACGATGAAGAGCACCATCGAGGCCCTGCGCCGCCTCATCTACTGGAACGCCGGCTGCCTGGACACCGCGGCGCACCACCCGGACGCGGACGAGCGCGAGCGCGCTGCCGACATGGCGGCGCTGCTGACGCCGCTCTCGAAGGGGTGGGGCACCGACATGGCAGTGGAGCTGACCGGCACCGCCGTGCAGCTGCACGGGGGCATGGGCTTCATAGAGGAGACGGGGGTCGCCCAGCACTACCGCGACGCCCGCATCACCACCATCTACGAGGGCACGAACGGCATCCAGGCGATGGACCTCGTGGGCCGCAAGATCGGGCTCAAGGCGGGCGCAGTCGTTGCCGGCCTGTTCGATGAGATCGCCGCCGTCGACGCCCGCCTCGCCGCGCATCCGGGACTCGCCCAGACGCGGAGCGAGCTCTCGGCCGCGCTTGATGCGGTGCGCGGCACCACGCAGTGGATCATGGAGCACTCGGGCAACCCCCTCGACGTGCTCTCGGGTGCCACCCCGTACCTGCGGCAGATGTCGGTGCTCGTGGGCGGCTACTGCATGGCCGAGTCCGCCCTCATCGCCATGGAGGCGAACGACCTCCCTGAGGACGTGGTCGCTGCCAAGGTCGGCACGGCGCGGTTCTTCTGCGAGCAGTTGCTGCCGCAGGTGCACGGCCTGAGCGGTGCGGTCATGGGCGACAGTGCCCTGCTGATGTCGTTCGGGGCCGAGTCACTCGCCGTCTGACGGCACCGGGGCCTCGGGGCTCAGAGATCGACGGCGTGTCGCCTGAGCGCCTCGACGTCGCAGAACTCGCTCGCGGCGATGTGCGTACTGCGCAGTTTCACCTGCGGGGCCATGCCTGCCTCGTACGCCTCCTGCCACCGCGGCGCGCACAGGCACCACTGGTCGCCCGCCTTCAGCCCGGCGAACCCGTACTGCGGCATCGGCGTGCTGAGGTCGTTGCCGACGCTCCTCGAGAACTCGAGGAACTCCTCCGTCATCACGGCGCACACTGCGTGCACGCCGGTGTCGTCGCCGCCGACCTCGCAGCACCCGGTGCGGTAGAAGCCGGTCATCGGGTCGGTGCAGCAGGTCTGCAGGGGCTCACCCAGGACGTTCACCTGGTCGGTGGATGTGAAGCCGTCCGCCATGTCAGCTGATCTGGGTGCCGAGGAGGGTGCCGATGAGATAAGTGGCGCCGGTGGCCACCAGGAGGATCGCCACCTGGCGCACGGATGACCTCGCCACGGAGCGCTCCGTGGACACCCCGAGAGCCGCACCCACGGCGGCGGCGGAGACCACGCCGATGGACACCGAGGCGACCGAGGCGCCCGTGCCGGAGGTGAAGACCCAGGGCACCACAGGGAGCATCGCCCCCACGATGAACATCACGAAGGAGAGTGCCGCGGCACCGATCGCCGACGGCATGTCCGTGGGGTCGAGGCCGAACTCCTCGCGTGCGTGAACCAGCAGTGCACGCTCCTTGTCCTGCATGACCTCGGTCGCACCGGCAATCGCCTGCTCGCGGGTCATCCCGTGGTCCTCGTAGAAGGCGGCGAGCTCGAGGGTCTCCTTCTCCGGGTTCTTCTCCAGCTCGCGCCTCTCGATCGCCATCTCCCGCTCGACGAGTTCGTTCTGTGCGGACACCGAGATCCACTCGCCGGCCGCCATGCTGAACGCGCCGGCGACCGCGCCTGCGAGGCCGCCGAGACGCACGACGGACGCGGCGACGCCACCACCGGCGAAGCCGAGCACGAGGGACACGTTGGAGACGAGCCCGTCGCTGATGCCGAACACTGCCGCGCGCGCGAGACCGCCCGAGACCGCGCGGTGGTCCTCGTTCATCAGGTGCGGTGACGTGCGGGCCATGACGCAACGCTAGTCCCCGGGCCCCGAACGCCCGTCCCAGTAGCCTCAATTCACATGAATTCCCCCCGCTACCGGTTCGCGCCGTCGCCGACGGGTTTCTTCCACGTGGGAGGGGCGCGCACCGCCCTCTACAACTGGGCCCTCGTGCAGCGCACGGGCGGGACGTTCGTGCTGCGCATCGAGGACACCGACGAGTCGCGCAACAGCCCGGAGTGGACGCAGGGGATCATCGACGCGCTCGCATGGCTCGGCATCGACTCATCGTCGCCGCAGTTCGAGGGGCCGCGGTTCCAGTCCTCGAACGCGGCTCTCCACCGTGACGCCGCCATGCGGCTGTTCTCGGAGGGCAAGGCCTACTGGTGCGACCTCACCGCGGAGCAGGTGCAGGCGCGGGCGAAGGAGACGGGGAGGCAGGGGTACGACGGCTACTCGCGCGACAGGGGCCTCGGGCCGGGGCCGGGTCACGTGCTCCGGTTCCGCGTGCCGGAGGGAATGACGGTGGTCAATGACCTCGTGCGCGGGAGGGTGGAGTTCCAGAACGACACCATCGAGGACTTCGTGCTGCTGCGCGGCAACGGCTCGCCCATGTTCCTGCTCGCCAACGTGGTCGACGACATCGAGATGCGCATCACCGACGTGGTGCGGGCCGAGGAGCACCTGCCGAACACCCCGAAGCAGCAGATGCTGTGGGAGGCGCTCGGCCACGCGCCGCCCGTGTGGGCGCATGTGCCCGTGCTCGTGAACGAGCAGCGCAAGAAGCTGTCGAAGCGGCGCGACAAGGTGGCACTGGAGCAGTACCGGGCAGAGGGCATCCTCGCTGACGCCATGGTGAACTACCTCATGACTCTCGGGTGGGCGCCGGCCGGCGACACGGAGATCGTCCCGTGGGACCGCATCGTCGCCGAGTTCCGCCTGGAGGACGTGAACCACTCCCCGGCGTTCTTCGACGTGAAGAAGCTCGCCGCGTTCAACGGCGACTACGTGCGCATGCTCACACCCAAGGGTTTCCTCGAGGCCTCCTGGCCCTTCCTGCACGGTGACGCCCCGTGGCCGGCAGACAGGTTCGACGAGGAGACCTTCGCACGCGTCGCTCCTCTCATCCAGACGCGAGTCGGGACGCTCTCCGAGATCCCGGCGATGGTCGATTTTTTCTTCCTCGCCCGTCCGCACGATGACCGTGACGCGTGGACACGGACGATGTCGTCTGACTTCGCGGCCGACGTCCTGGACGCGATGTCCGCCGGCCTCGCCGCGTGCCCCTGGGACGTCGCCTCCGTGAAGGCCGTGCTCGAGGGTTTCACGGAATCCCGCGGACTGAAACTCGGCACGACACAGGCCCCGGTCCGGGTGGCGGTCACGGGCCGCACCGTCGGCCCGCCGCTCTTCGAGAGCATCGAGATCCTCGGGCGCGAGGAGACGCTGCGGCGCATCGCCGCGGCCCGTGCGCTGCTCGGCTGACGTGCCC
>JBJTCK010000037.1:0-12296 GCA_046091825.1 Actinomycetota bacterium
CTCCCGGACGTGTGCCTCAACGGCGATCGCTTCCTGGACGGGCATACTGTCGGGGACCTCTCGGCGCTGCACAGCATCGAGATCGTCCCGACGTCGGGCACCGCCCTTCGCGCCCGCATCGAACAGTTCCTCGGAGGCCCATCGTGACCAAGCAGCACCGCGTGCCAACGGTCGTGATCGTCGGGCGCCCGAACGTGGGCAAGAGCACGTGGTTCAACCGTGTCATCGGCGAGCAGGCGGCCATTGTGGAGGATCGTCCCGGGGTCACGCGTGACCGCTTCACGCGGCGCGCCAGCTGGCTGGGCCGCGAGTTCGACATCGTGGACACGGGGGGCTGGCTGCCATCCGGTTCCGAGCTCGACGACCAGGTGAGCCGCCAGGTCGAGGAGGCGGTCCGTGCGGCGGACCTCGTGATCTTCATGGTCGACGCGTCCGTCGGTCTCACCGACGAGGACGAGGCCGTCGCGGACTGGCTGCGGCGGACGGACGTACCGGTCATCCTCGCCGCCAACAAGTCCGACAACGACCGCCGTGAGCTGGAGCGGTGGTCCTTCATGTCCCTCGGCCTCGGCGAGCCGTATCCAGTCAGTGCGCTCCACGGCCGCCGCAGCGGCGATTTCCTCGACCTCGTGGTGGAGCGGCTCGAGTTCGGGCCGGACTCCACTGACGAAGACGACGGTGACGGGTCGCCCGCGGAGAAGCCCTCGGCGACCGACGGGGTGCCACGCGTCGCGCTCGTCGGGCGCCCGAACGTGGGGAAGAGCACGCTCTTCAACCGCCTGGTCGGCGAGGAACGCTCCGTGGTCCACGACATGCCGGGCACCACGCGCGACGCTATCGACACCCTCGTGGAGACCGAGGACGGCCCGCTCGTGTTCATCGACACGGCCGGGATGCGCAAGCGGAGCCGCATCGACGACTCCGCCGAGTACTTCTCGCTCGTGAGGGCGCTGCGTGCCATCGACGAGGCGGACATCGCCATGCTGGTCATCGATGCGACAGTGTCCGTCACCAGCCAGGACCAGAGACTTGCCGAGCGCATCGACGCCGCCGGGTGCCCGATCCTCGTCGTGCTCAACAAGTGGGAGATCCTCGAGTCCGAGGAGCGCAGGAAGGTCGAGGCGGACATGGCGAGGATGCTCTACTTCCTCGCTGATGCGCCGGTGCTGAAGATCTCCGCGCTCACCGGCAAGGGCGTCCACAAGATGAGGCCCGTCCTGCAGGAGACGATCGAGCAATACCACCGCAAGGTCCCCACGCGTGACGTGAACCGGATCATCGCCGAGGCCCAGCAGAAGCAGCCGGCCGGCGGCGGCGCGCGCGTGCTGTTCGCCGTGCAGGGCGCGATCGACCCGCCCACCTTCACGCTCTTCGTCAACCGTGACCTGCCCGCGCCGTACGTGCGCTACCTGGAGCGGGCCATCCGCGAGGGGTTTGGCTTCGGGTCCGTGCCGCTGAAGCTACGGATGCGACGCAAGGGGGACTGAATGCCCTGGTGCGAGCCCTGCGCGCGGTACCTGACGCAGTCATCGGTGCGGGAGGACGGGACGTGCCCTGAGTGCGGGGAACTCATCGACTTCACCGGGGTGAACGGCGAGAGGGTGACCGCGGAGACTCTCGACCTGAAGAAGCTGGCCGGCGTGGAGAACGAGAAGCTCCCGTGGCACTTCAAGTTGCTGGTGTTCCTGCTCTGTGCCTATCTCGGGTGGCGCGTCGTGCAGTTGTTCGTGTGAGGTGCCCCCTTCGGCGGCACCCCCGATAGGCTCATCACCCGTACGGGCTGTGGCGCAGCTTGGTTAGCGCGCTTGTCTGGGGGACAAGAGGTCGTGGGTTCAAATCCCGCCAGCCCGACCATCGGACCGCGGTGCATCGCGGGTCCTGACCCGGTGTGATCGGAGGCCGTGGCGTGTGCGGGAGATTTGTGGGCAACTTCGCAGTGGCTGACCTGTTGGAGGAGCTGCGCGGGGCGGGCGTGGATGCGTCGGTGGCGGACGGTGTCCCGGAGCGCGTCGCAAACTTCAACACTGCACCCACCCACGACTGCATCATCGTGACAAGTTCGGAGAACGGTGCTGTCCTGCGGTCCGCACGGTGGGGACTGCTCCCGGTGTGGGCGAAGGACCCCGGGATGGCCTCGAAACTGATCAATGCGCGGTCCGAGACGGTCGGCGAGAAGCCGTCCTTCCGGAACCTAGTGAAGGGCCACAGGGCGATGATCCCCTTGACGGGCTTCTACGAGTGGGACAGGGCGGACGCGAAGAACAAGCGTCCCTACTTCGTGCCTCGCGCGGAGGGCCGCACAATGTGGGCGGCCGGCCTGTGGACGCACAGCCCCCTGATCGGTTGCGACACGTTCACGATGATCACGCGCGAGAGCCTGGCCGACCTCTCGGCCATCCACCACCGCAGCCCGGTGCAGCTGGAAGTGGAGGACTGCGCGTCGTGGGTCCTTGATGCCGATGCCCCGCTCGGGCTGCTGTCGCTGGAAGAGCAGCCTCTGCTCGGACCGTACGAGGTCGGGAAGGCCGTGAACTCGGTGCGCAACACCGGCCCCGGGCTCATCGAGCATCTCCCCGTGCAGGACACGCCGCGCGACACGCTCTTCTGAGCCGGGAGTGGTCAGTCTCCCGGCAGTGCCGCGAGTGCCGAGATGATTCGGTCGGCACTCGCCTCGAGGTGCGCACGGTCGACAGAGGCGGCCGCGTTGCGGAAGTCCAGTTGCGACATGTTCTCCGTGGGGACGAGGTGGACGTGGCAGTGGTTGACCTCGTAGCCGGCGATGATCATCCCGACCCTCTCGCACGGGAACGCCATCGTCAGGGCGCGCGAGATTCGGTGCGAGATCGCGAAGACGTGCGCAGCGAGGCCCGGGGGCATGTCCACCCAGTGGTCCACCTCCGCGCGGGGGATGACGAGGACATGGCCGTCGGCGAGCGGGTTGATGCTCATGAAGGCAACGCACAGGTCGTCCTCGTGCACGAAAGTCCCCGGGATCTCCCGGTTGATGATGCGGGTGAAGATGGTTGTCATCCCAGGTACCCCCCGGACACCTTGAACACGTCGCCGGTGCAGTACTTCGACTCGGGGCCGGCGAGGAACCTGATCATCTCGGCGATGTCGGAGGGCTCGCCCATGTGCCCCATGCCGATGCGCATGGTGATGGCGGCCTTCATCTGTTCCGAGAACGGCGTGAGGAGCGGTGTGTCGATGTAGCCGGGGCACACCGCGTTCACGCGGATCCCGATACCGGCGACCTCGTCTGCGACCGACTTCGTGAGCGCAATGATGGCTGCCTTCGCGGTGGAGTAGTGGGGGGCGCCCGCCGAGGGCATGAGGCCGAGGATCGACGAGATGTTCACGATGGAGCCCGAGCGGCGGGGCGTCATGTGGCGCAGTGCCGCTCGCGTGCCGTGGAACGCCCCGTACAGGTGCACCCTGATCATCCTGTCCCAGTCGGCATCGGAGAGGTCCACCAGGTTGTCCATTGGTTCGAGGGACGCGATATCACCGGCCATGCGGCGGCCGGCGTTGTCGATGCTGCGCTGCATCTTGGAGGAGGCGTTGGCGGGGGCGATACCCGCATTGTTGACCATGATGTCCAGCCGGCCGAGCCGCCGGACCGTGTCATCGACGGCGGCATCGAACGCGGCTGAGTCCGTGACGTCGAAGCCGTAGCCGATTCCGCCGAAGCGCGCCGCAGATTCGGAGGCTGCCGTCGCATCGAGGTCGTTCACCACGATGATCGCCCCGTCCGCTGCGAGCCTGGCGGCCGCCGCCGCACCGAGCCCCGATGCCCCGCCGGTGATGAAGGCGACCTGGCCCTCGAGTTGTGTTCCCATGCGGCAACACTATGCGCGGGTGCCCGCCGGGGGCGGCCCTCATCGCCCCGCCCCGGCCGGTGCGCAACTACCATTCGCCCGTGACCGAGGTGACGAATAGTGGCGGCTTGTTCGAGCGGGTGTGGACAGTGCCGAACGCCCTGTCGGTGGTGCGGCTGGCGCTGCTGCCGGTGTTCGTCTCGTGGATGGCGGACGGCCGGATCGTGGCGGGGGCCTGGTTCTTCGGTGCGCTCTGCTTCACCGACTTCGTGGACGGCTGGATCGCGCGCCGGTTCGACCAGGGGAGTGAGCTCGGCAAGGTGCTCGACCCGGTGGCCGACAGGACGATCTTCTTCGTGGGGGTCGTGACCGCGATGTGGTTCGACGCGTTCCCAGTCTGGCTGGGCGCCCTCATCCTGTTCCGCGAGGGGGCCATCGCGCTCATGATGGTGGGCGGCACCCTCCTCGGGATGGAGCGGTTCCCCGTGACGAAGGCCGGCAAGTGGGCCGCCTTCCTGGTGATGTGCACGGTGGGCTGGCTGACACTCGGTTCCGTGGGCGGGTCCTGGACCGTCGCGCGCTGGATGGGCTGGGCGGCGGCGGTTCCCGGGATGGTCCTGTCGTACCGAACTCTCCTGCAGTATGTGCCTCTCGCGCGTGCCCACTTGGCCGCGGGCCGGGCCGCCAAACGACTACCGTGAGTGACGTGAGCGTTCCCTCCCACCTCCAGTACACGAAGGACCATGAGTGGGTGCAGGTCACCGGTTCCGTCGCGCGGATCGGCATCACCGACTTCGCCCAGGACGCGCTCGGTGACATCGTGTTCGTGCAGCTTCCCGAGGTCGGCTCGTCCGTCTCCGCGAACGACTCGTTCAGCGAGATCGAGAGCACGAAGAGCGTGAACGACGTGTACGCGCCGGTCACGGGGACAGTCAGTGCCGTGAACGACGAGCTCTCCGGCGAACCGGAGCTTCTCAACTCCGACCCCTACGGCCGGGGGTGGATCTGCGAGATCGAGATGACCGGCGGGGCCGAGAGGCTCCTGTCGCCGGAGGAGTACCAGGCCCTGATCGGCTGACATGTCGTACGTGTTCTGCAACCGCTGCGGCCACCGCAACCCCCCCAACAGCGGGTTCTGCAGTGCCTGCGGGTCCGTCCTCGACGTGGCCGATGACCGCACGATCACGATCGCGAAGGTCGACCCGCTGATGGACGCCCCGGGGCGTGCCGACGACGTCGTCGTCGACCTGGGTGACATCGCGGCGGGCGAGGCCATCCTCGTGGTCCGCGGCGGCGACGACGAAGGAGCCCATTTCGTGCTGCGCACACAGGTGACGACCATCGGCCGCCACCCGGAGTCGGACATCGTTCTCGACGACATCACCGTGAGCCGCCGGCACACGGAGCTGCGCCTCGTGGACGGCAGGTACGTCGCCTCCGACGTCGGGTCCCTGAACGGGACCTACGTGAACCAGGAGCGTGTCGACTCGGTGGTGATCTCCCAGGGCGACGAGCTGCAGGTGGGCAAGTTCCGTCTGGTCTTCCTGCAGAGCGCGGAGAGCCTCAGGTGAGCGCGCGCGACCACCTGTCCATCGGCGAGGTGCTCGCGCTCCTGCTGGAGGAGTTCCCCGACGTCACCATCTCGAAGATCCGCTTTCTCGAGAGCCAGGGCCTCATCGAACCGGAACGGACCGCATCCGGCTACAGGCAGTTCACCGAGGCGGAGGTGGACAGGCTGCGCGTGATCCTACGCGAGCAGAAGGCGCACTACCTCCCGCTGCGCGTCATCAAGGACAGGCTCGACGACGAGACGAGCGACATCAGTCGCGAGCTCAGGCTCGTGTCGGACGGTGTGATCCGCAGCGACGCCCATCCCGCCGCGCGGGCGGCAATCCCGCGCGGGTCGCGCACCACGACCACCACACCGGTGCTGGAGCAGGACGTCCCTGCCGCGGTCGTGACGCGCGAGCAGCGTAAGGTCGCCGCGCGGCACGCAGACCAGACCGAGTCACTGCCGCGCGACATGCTCCTGGCCCAGTGCTCGATTGATGCCTCTTTCCTGAAGGAGTTGGAACAGGCGGGCCTGGTCAGCGGACATGACGTGGGCGACACCACTTTCTTCGAGCCGCACTCCGTGGAGATCGCCCGGGTCGCAGGGCGGTTCCGCGAGCTCGGGATCGACATCCGTCATCTCCGCGCGTGGAAGACGAGCGCCGAGCGCGAACTGAGCCTGTTCGAGCAGCGCATCCTGCCGTTGCTCCGGGCCCGCAGTGCCTCGGGCAGGGAGGAGGCGGTGTCGATGCTCGACGAGCTGGTGGACCTCGGCGGCAGCCTCCGCAGCGCGCTCCTCGCTCGCGAGACGGCGCGTCTCACCGAACCGAGGTGACCGTGAGGGCCCTGTCAGTCCGCCGGGTGGAGCGCAGCCGCGCCACGAACAGTTTCGTGGTGACCCTGCGCGAGGACGACCAGCCGAGGAGGCAGTTCGACATCTTCATCGGCCTGAACGAGGGGATGGTCATCCGGATGATGCTCGACGGCGAGGTCTCGCCGCGCCCCCTGACCCATGACCTGTTCGTCCTCGCCCTCGAGAGGATCGGGGTGAGCGTGAAGAGGACCGTCCTGACGCACGTCAAGGAGAGCACCTACTTCGCCGAGCTCGTGCTCCTGTCCGAGTCGGGGGAGGAGACGACGGTCTCGTGCCGTCCGTCGGACGGCCTGGCCCTGGCGCTCCGGGCGAACGCGCCGATCTTCGCCGCCGAGAGCCTTCTGGAGGAGGTCGGGTCCGTTCCCCAGGAGACCCCCGACGAGGAGGGCGAGATTCTGGACGAATTCCGGGATTTCATCGAGAACATCAACCCGGACGACTTCAACCTCTGAGGCCCCGGACGGCCCCTTGCGTTCGGGTCGCCGCGCCCCTAGCGTCTTACATCCGTGTAGTTACCCGGGTGTGACCCACCCGGGAATCGCCCGACAAGGTGGGACCAATGAGCAACGAGACGTACAGCGGACACAGCGCGGCAGAGATCGTGGGCATCACGTACCGGCAGATCGACTACTGGGCAAGCACCAACCTCATCCGTCCGACCGCGGCCGATGCGTCCGGAAGCGGGTCCAGGCGCCGTTACACCTACAAGGACCTCCTCGAGCTGAAGGTCATCAAGAAGATGCTCGATGCCGGGATCAAGCTGCCAAAGATCCGCGACGTGTTCGCCTACATGCGCGAGCACGTGGACACGGAGATCGCGTCGGCCCATATCGTGATCGACGGGAACTCGGTCATCCTGTGCGACGGGGACAACCTTGTCGACGTCCTGCGCCACGGCCAGGGGGTCCTGAACGTGCTTCCTCTCTCCGGAGTGAAGGACGAAGTGGACCGCCGGATCGTGTCGTTGTCCGACCGCATCCGGGAGATGGAGTCAGAGTCCCGTGACGCCACTGCACCGGACGTGATGCCTCGTGACGAGGTGCGGCGCAGGGGCGAAGCGGGCGACGCAGCACGCTGATGGCGCGACTCTCGCCGCTCGATGCCGTCCACCGCGGGCTCGGCGCGAAGATGACGCCGTTCGGCGGGTGGGAGATGCCGATTGCGTACCCCTCGGGGACGCTCGCCGAGCATGCGGCGTGCCGCACGGGATGTGCCGTCTTCGACGTGAGCCACCTGGGGACCGTTCGCGTGGAGGGCCCGGGGGCCCTCGCCAGCCTGCAGTCGGCGCTCACGAACGACCTCACCAAGATCGGTCCCGGCCGGGCCCAGTACACGCACCTTCTGGACCCCACGGACGCGAGCGTTCTCGACGACATCATCGTCTGGTGGGTGGACGAGGAGGTCTTCGACGTGATGCCGAACGCCTCCAACACCGAGCGCGTCATCTCGGCCATCGGCGGCACCGACACCACGGGCGCGCGCGCGGTGATCGCAGTGCAGGGACCATCGGCCCGCGACGCCGTGCGGAACTTCTGCGCGGAGGCCGCTGGGGTCGGGCGGTTCAGGGTGGCACGCATGGATGTCCTCGGGCATTCATGCACGGTCGCCGGCACGGGATACACGGGGGAGGACGGGATCGAGATCGCCGTCCCCGTCAGCGGAGCGGCCGAGGTGTGGGAAGCGGTCGTGCGCAACGGCGGACAGCCGGCTGGCCTCGGGGCACGTGACACGCTCCGCCTGGAGGCGGCCCTGCCCCTCCACGGTCACGAACTGGGGGAGGGGATCACATCTCTCCAGGCCGGTCTCGAGTGGGTCGTGGCGTGGGGGAAGTCCTCGTTCCGGGGCAAGGACGCGCTCCTCGCGGAGAAGCAGCGCGGACCGGCGAGGCGACTCGTCGGCCTGCGCATCGAGGGCCGTCGGCCTGCCCGCGACGGGTGCGAATTACGGGACTCCACCGGCGCGACGGTCGGCCGTGTCACCAGCGGCAATTTCTCGCCCTCGCTCGGTCACTGCGTGGCGATGGCCTTCGTGGACAGGCCGTGCAGCATCGGGGAGGTGTTGCTGGCGGACGTGCGCGGCACACTGCTCCAGGCGACCGTCGTGCCGATGCCCTTCGTCGCGAAGAAGAAGTGAATCCCTAGGGGGCGGGCGGTGCCGCCCCGGTAGACGGCGGGGTCTGCGCAGGCCTGTTGGGCTTGAGCCCGAAGAGGCCACCGGCACTCTCTGCCATGGAAGCGAGAGGGCCGAGACGTTTCGTGAGCTCGCCCAGCGAGGACGCGATCTCACCCAGGGATGCCGCAGCGTTCATCGCGCTGCCGACCTGGGGCATGATGCGGCGCAGGGGCTCCTCGACCTCATCGAGGAGAGAGTTGATGCGTGTGGTGGTGCGGTTGAGGTTGTCGACCGTGGACGCGAAGTTCTCGAGGATGACGATCAACGACTCCGTTGTCCGCCGCGAGGCATCCACCGCGCGGGACGCGAGGTCGACGGGATCGAGCGCCGCCACGAGGGCGAGCAGCTGCTCCACGGGGTTCTGCCCGCCTGGTTCACTCATGCAGGCACAGTATCGGAGACGAGCGAGTCGGCGTACGCCTCGATCGGCCCGCACGTGCAGACCAGGTTCCGGTCGCCGTATGCGGCATCGATGCGCGACACCGGGGGGAAGTACCCGCGCGTCCGCAGGGTCGGCAGCGGGTACAGCGCCTGCTCCCGCCCGTACGCACGGTCCCAGCCGCCGATGACGTCCTCGACGGTGTGCGGGGCGTGGCGGAGCGGGGAGTCCGCTGCGGCGACAGAGCCGCCGCGCACCTCGTCGATCTCGCGCCTGATGGCGAGCATCGCCTCGCAGAAACGGTTGAGCTCCTCCAGTGTCTCGCTCTCGGTGGGCTCGACCATCAGGGTGTTCGCCACCGGGAAACTCATCGTCGGGGCATGGAAGCAGAAGTCCATCAGTCGCTTGGCGACATCGTCGATGGTCACCCCGGTTCCCTTGACGACGTCGGCGATGTTCAAGATGCACTCATGCGCCACCGTTCCCTGGCCGCCTGCATAGAGCACCGGGAACGCGTCCCGCAGGCGCGCGGCCACGTAGTTGGCAGAGAGGATCGCGTCCACGGTTGCCCTTCGGAGCCCGTCGGGGCCCATCATCGTGATGTAGACCCACGGGATGCCGAGGATCGACGCAGAACCGAAGTTTGCTCCGGAGACGGGCCCCACTGCCGACACGGGGTTGACCGGGTCACCGGGGAGGAACTCTGCCAGGTGCGAACGCACCGCCACAGGGCCGACACCGGGCCCCCCGCCCCCGTGCGGGATGCAGAAGGTCTTGTGCAGGTTGAGGTGGCTGACGTCGGCACCGAACTTGCCGGGCTGGGCCAGACCGACGAGCGCATTGAGGTTCGCACCGTCCACGTAGACCTGGCCGCCGTGCTCGTGGATGATCCCGCAGATGCGCGTGATCGCCTCCTCGAAGACGCCGTGCGTGGAGGGGTAGGTCACCATGGTCGCGGCCAGTGTGTCGCCGGCCGCCGCAGCCTTGGCCTCGAGGTCCGCGACATCGATGTTGCCGTTGTCGTCGCACCTCACGACCACGACCTTCATGCCCGCCATCACGGCGCTCGCCGCGTTCGTCCCGTGCGCGCTGTCGGGGATGAGGCAGACGGTGCGCTGAAGGTCACCGCGGGAGCGGTGGTACCCGCGGATGGCGAGCAGTCCGGCGAACTCGCCCTGGCTGCCGGCGTTCGGCTGCAGGCTGACGGCGTCGTACCCCGTGACGGCGACGAGCATCCGCTCGAGGTCGTCGATGACGGCCCTCATGCCCTTCGTCTCGTCGTCGGGTGCGTACGGATGGACGGAGGAGAACTCGTCCCACGTCACGGGCTCCATCTCCGTGGTGGAGTTCAGCTTCATCGTGCACGACCCGAGGGGAATCATGGTGCGGTCGAGGGCCAGGTCCTTGTCGGCGAGGCGGCGGAGGTAGCGGAGCATCGCGTGCTCCGACCGATGGGAGTGGAACACGGACTGTGTCATGAAGTCGGTGGAGCGCTCGGCGCCGGTCAGCGCGGGCTCGACGGGGGCGAACGGTGCAGTGCAGCCGAGTGCGGCGAGAAGCCTGCCGATCTCGCCAGCGGTCGCGGTCTCGTCCGTGCTGAACGAGACGGAGGATGCGTCGATCCTGCGGATGTTGAACCCGGCGTCACGCGCCGAGGCACAGAGCGCGTCGGCGTCGACGCCGTCCACCTGCACCGTGTCGAACAGTCGCGTGTGCCGCACGGACATCCCCGCGGTGCGCATGGTCTCCGCCGCACCCGCTGCCAGCGAGGCGATGCGGCGGGCGATGGCGCGCAGGCCGTCCGGGCCGTGCCACACGCCGTACATGCCGGCCATGTTTGCGAGGAGCACCTGGGACGTGCAGATGTTGGACGTCGCCTTCTCCCGCCTGATGTGCTGCTCGCGCGTCTGCAGGGTGAGGCGCAGGGCGGGCCGCCCGGCGGTGTCCGTGCTGACGCCCACCAGCCGGCCGGGGAGCGAACGCGCATGCTCCTCCCTGCAGGCCATGAAGGCAGCATGAGGCCCCCCGAACCCGAGCGGGATGCCGAACCGCTGCGAGGACCCCACGGCCACGTCGAACCCGAGGGTGCCCGGCGCCTCCACGAGGGCCAGTGCCATGAGGTCCGTTGCCGCGATCGCGAGCGCCCCGGAGTCGTGGACACGGTCGGCAAGCTTCTTCATGTCCGCGGATGAGCGCACGTGGCCGCCCGACGACGGGTACGACACGACGACGGCAAAGTGGCGTCCCGCATCGAACGTGTCGAGGGGTGCGACATCCACGGACAGGCCGAGCGGCTCCATGCGTGTGCGCACGACCGCAACTGTCTGCGGGTGGGTGTCGTCGTCGAGCAACACCGTGTCGAGTTTGTTCTTCACCGTGCGGTGCGCCATGGTCACGGCCTCCGCCACGGCGGTGGCCTCGTCCAGCAGCGAGGCGTTGGCCAGCGGCAGCGCGGTGAGCTCGGTGATCATCGTCTGGAAGTTGAGCAGTGCCTCCAGGCGGCCCTGGCTGATCTCCGGCTGGTAGGGGGTGTAGGCCGTGTACCAGGCCGGGTTCTCCAGCACGTTTCGCTTCACCACGGGCGGCGTGACGGTGGGGTAGTAGCCCTGGCCGATGAACGATCGGCGGCGGACCGTTCCCTCGAAACGTGTTGCGAGGAGGGCGAGCACGTCCGCCTCGGGGACGGCCGGGGGCAGGTCGAGCGGTGATGACATCAGGATTGATGCCGGCACGGTCCTGGTGACGAGGTCATCGAGTGACGGGCAGTCAATGACGCGCAACATCTCGGCGCGGTCGTCATCGGTGAGGCCGAGGTGGCGCGAGGCGAACATCTCCGGTGGGGTCGGCAACATGGGGCACTTCCTTTCGCACCCCCGCTGTCTCTTGTGCCTGAGAGCTTCGCCTTGCGGCTTTCCCCGTCGGCGGAGGGCGGACCCTCACTTTCCAGCGTGTATGTCGTGTCCCCCGGTCCCTTGTGCCTGAGAGTTTCCGGGGTGGTTGCTCCTTCGGCGGCGGTTGCCCGCGCTCTCCCAGGGGGAGTGACCCCACAGTAGCCCTCCCGACTGTCCCCGGGGAGCCCGTGCGGGTCTACGGTGACGAACATGACACAGATGAGCTCGCTCGAACTGACCAAGGCCACGGCAGCCACCCTCGGGGACATGGGTGCGCGCTACATGCTCCACCCCGAGACCGCGGCCATCGGAACGGCCGCGGGGTACGCGAACGGCTGGGCCTGGTACTTCACCGGGCGGGGAGGGGTCCTCGGTGACGTCGACGCCGACGTGGTGACTTCTGCCTTCGGATTCTTCGGCGGCCCGATGGTGAGGCTGATGTGGGAGCAGGGACTCCAGGTGGAGGGTGCGCGCAGCGCGGGCACCCGCTATGCCGCTGCATGCGCCGAGTTCGGGAGGAAGCGCCTGCAGGGCGCAGAGGGACTCGGCCGGTTCTGCGAGCTCGCCGAGAAGGTGATCGGTGCGCTCGACGTCTCCGGGATGCCGCTTCT
>JBJTCK010000038.1:0-34993 GCA_046091825.1 Actinomycetota bacterium
TAGACCTCGTTGAACTCGGCCTCGCCCGTCATCTGGCGCAGCGGGCGCACCTCGACGGTGGGGGCCTTCATGTCGACGACGAACGCGGTCAGGCCCTGGTGCTTGACCTGCTCTGCATCGGTGCGCACGACGAGCAGTCCCCACCGCGAGAGATGTGCGAGCGTCGTCCAGACCTTCTGGCCGTTCACGACCCACTCGTCACCGTCCTTCACGCCCTTCGACGAGAGGCCCGCGAAGTCAGAGCCAGAACCCGGCTCCGAGAACAACTGGCACCAGATCTCCTCGCCGGTGAACAGCGGGCGGAGGTAGCGCTTCTTCTGCTCCTCGCTCCCCCACTCGACGACGGTGGGGCCGCACATGCCGTGCCCGATCGGGTTGCGCGGCATGGAGAACGGCGCACCGGCAGCCGCCAGGCGCTCGTTGATGACCCTCTGGTGCTTGGGGTTCGCGGCGAGACCGCCGTGACCCACGGGGACGTGGACCCACGCGAGGCCCATGTCGAACTGTGCGCCGAGGAAGTCGACGACGGACACGGACTTCGGCGGGAACTTCTCCAGAAGTTCCTCGGTCAGTTCGAGGATGCGGGCCTCGTCGATGGTTGCGGTGTCTACGGCCATGGTGGTCCCCCTTGGTTGATGCCCGAACTCTATGTCTCCGGCCCCGCGGCCGGTCAACGCCGGCCCCTGACCCTCCCTGTGACTCCCGTCATTGGCTAGTTTCTCGGGCATGTACCCAGCCGTCTATGCAGCCAGCAGTCCCGACAGACCCGCGATCATCCAGGCCTCCACGGGCAAGGTCACCACATACGGGGAGTTGCACGCCGCTGCCCTCCGACTGGCGAACGTCCTGCGCGCGGCGGGGATCCAGCCGGGCGACCACGTGGCGCTCTGCATGGAGAACCACGAGAGGTACCTGGAGGTCATCTGGGGGTGCCATTACGCGGGTACGGTCTACACCGCGTGCTCGAGCAGGCTCACCAAGGCGGAACTCGCGTACATCCTGAACGACTGCAAGGCGAAGGCCTTCGTCACCTCCAAGTACAAGGCGGACCAGGCGCTCGAGATCGCCCGCGAGATCCCGGGCGTCTCGCTGCGCCTCATGCTCGACGGCACGGTGGACGGCTACGACTCGTTTGAGAAGACCGTGGACGCCGCGCCCGCGACGGAACTCCCGGACATGGTCGACGGCATCGACATGCTGTACTCAAGCGGCACAACGGGAATGCCGAAGGGCGTGGCCAAGCCGTTCCCCGGCTCCCCTCTCGGCACCGCCGCCGGGCTCGGCGCCCCGTTGACCCAGGGCCTCTACAAGTTCCGCGAGGGGATGGTCTACCTCTCCCCCGCCCCGCTGTACCACGCCGCCCCGCTGCGCTTCAACATGTCGGTGCACTCGCATGGGGGGACCACCGTCGTCATGGAGCACTTCGACGCCGAGGACTACCTTCGTTTCGCGGAGAAGTACGGCGCCACGCACACCCAGCTCGTGCCCACCATGTTCATCCGCATGCTGAAACTGGACGACGACGTGCGGCTCAGGTACGACGTGTCGAGCATCGAGGTCGCCATCCACGCCGCGGCCCCGTGCCCCGTGCCCACCAAGAAGGCGATGATCGAGTGGTGGGGCCCGGTCATCCACGAGTACTACGCAGGAACCGAGGGGAACGGCTTCGTCTACTGCAACAGCGAGATGTGGCTCGCCCACCCCGGCACCGTCGGCACGGCCATCTCAGGCGTCGTCCACATCTGCGACGAGGAGGGCAACGAGGTGCCGCAGGGCGAGTCCGGCACCGTGTTCTTCGAGGGCGGCGCGACGTTCGAGTACCACAACGACCCCGAGAAGACGAAGAACTCCCGTGACCCGAAGGGCCGCGGATGGAGCACGCTGGGCGACGTCGGCTACCTGGACGCGGACAACTTCCTGTACCTCACCGACCGCAAGGCGTTCATGATCATCTCGGGCGGGGTGAACATCTACCCCCAGGAGGCCGAGAACATCCTGGTCAACCACCCCAAGGTCATCGACGTCGCCATCTTCGGCGTGCCGAACGACGACTTCGGCGAGGAGGTCAAGGCGGTTGTCCAGCCGAAGGAGATGCCCGCCACCGCCGAGGATGCAAAGGCCCTCGAGAAGGAGCTCATCGCCTACTGCCGCGACCATCTCGCAGACATCAAGTGCCCGCGAAGCGTCGACTTCAGGCCGGACCTGCCCCGGCACCCGACCGGCAAGCTGTACAAGCGACTGCTCAAGGACGAGTACTGGGCGGCTGCCGGCCGCTCGATCTGAGCACGAGCGCGTTGGGAGCCCTACCCCACCCGTTCCTCGACACAGGCGGGCCGATCGCCTTTGCCCACCGCGGCGGGCTCTCGGTTGCGCCCGAGAACACCATGGCCGCCTTCCAGGACGCCGTGTCCCTGGGCTACACCCACGTCGAGACCGATGTGCACGTGACATCGGACGGCGTGCTCGTGGCGTTCCACGACGATGGCCTCCTGCGCACGTGCGGGATCGACGCGCGGATCGAGGAGACCTCCTGGTCCAACCTCCGGGCGGCACGCGTCGACGGCCGGGAGCCCATACCTCTTCTCGGTGACATCCTCACGTCATGGCCGGACCTTCGGGTCAACATCGACTGCAAGACGCCCGAGGCGGAGGATGCGCTTATATCTGCCCTCGTCAGCCACGACTGCCTCGACCGCGTGTGCGTCGGCTCCTTCAGCGACAGGCGCCTCCGGCGGTTCCGCAGACATTTCGGGGACGCGTTGTGCACGTCAACCGGCCCGCGCGAGGTCGCCAGCCTCGTTCTCGCCAGCCGCACGCACCGCACCCTCGCCCGCACCGGGCCCGCGCGCGCCGCCCAGGTCCCCGTGTCCCAGGGGCCCGTCCCCGTGGTCACCCGCTCCTTCGTGGCCTGCGCCCACGCCCTCGGACTGCAGGTGCACGTGTGGACGGTGGATGACCCCGCAGAGATCGCCCGCCTCCTCGATGCCGGGGTCGACGGCGTCATGTCTGACGACACGCGCGCACTGCGCGACGTGTTCTCCGCCCGCGGACTGTGGCACTGAGCCCCTCGCGCACCGTTTACATCTTGTTCACCGGACGCTGACGGCCGGGGCCTCCCGGGCAATTACGGTGTGGACATGCGAGTTGATGCGAACTTTTTCTGCACGGTCCCCATGCCGGACGCCGGCCAGGTGGCTCCGACCGAAAGGCGGTACGGCAACGACGCCGTCATCGAGTGCTACCGCAACCTGCTCGCGTGGTCGCGCACGATGGACTCGCTCGGGTACGACACGATGTGGCTCACGGAGCACCACTTCCAGTACGAGGGCTACGAGGTGCTGCCCAACCTGATCCAGTTCGGCCAGCACCTGGCCACGCAGACGAAGGAACTGCGCCTCGGGCAGATGTTCAACGTGGTCCCGCAGTGGCACCCGCTGCGCCTTGCCGAGGACTTCGCCATCGCCGACATCATCACCGGCGGCCGCATGGAGTTCGGTGTGGGCCGCGGTACCGTCCCGCGGGAGGCGTGGAGCCTCGGCACCGTCGTCGCCTCCGGGGACAACGAGATGTCAGCGGAGCACGACAGGCTGAACCGCGAGATCTTCGAGGAGGCGCTCGAGGTCATCAAGCTCGCGTGGGCGAACGAGCGTTTCAGCTACCGAGGCAAGCAGTTCGTGTTCCCGCCGGACGAGATCCCCGACCGCGGCAGTTACGTGGACGACCTGACGCTCATCCCCCGGCCCGAGCGCCATGTCGACGTGTACCAGCCGGTCACCAGCCCGGAGACGATCGAGTACGTCCCCCGTGCCGGCCACAAGGCCGTGTACTGGCTGCAGAACCCGGACAGCCAGAAGCAGAAGTGGGACCGGTACGCCGAGATCCGCGAGGAAATGGGTAGGCCGGTCGCGCCGGGCGAGGACCGGTGCCTCGTGATGAACATCCACGTGGCGAAGACCCGCGAGCAGGCCATGGTGAAGGGCCGTCCCGGGCACGTGGAGTTCTGCAATTTCCTCTCCCCTTACGGCAGGTTCTCCAGCTACCGCAATCCCGACGGGTCGAAGGTCGCGTTCAACCACAACCCCACCGTCGAGGAGTCGAACGAGCAGAAGATCCAGATCGTCGGCTCCATCGACGACGCTGTCGACACGCTCGGGTTCTGGCGCGACCTCCTCGACCTCAAGCATGTCTGCTTCTTCTTCGACTTCCCGGGCGTCACGCGCGAGGAGATGACGGAGCAGATGCACATGGTGGCCGAGGAAGTGCTGCCGCGTCTCGGGGAGAAGATGGAGCGCAGGCCGCTGCCCTCCCTCTCCCCGCTCGTGTGAGCACGAACGACCGTCCGGAAGCCGGCCCGGCGGCGCCCCCAGGGGGGCACATCCACTTGCCGATGCTGGTGGAGCCGCACGCGCACATCGACAAGGCATTTCTCGCGGAGAGGGTGCGCAACGAGTCGAACGACCTGATGGGGGCGATCATCGCCCTCGACGCCGCGCGGGACTCAATCACGCCGGCGGACACGTTCGACCGTGCCGTGAGAGCCCTGAGGATGTACGCGGCGAACGGAGTCGCGACAGTGCGGACCCACGCCGACGTCACCCTCGCGAACGGCCTCGAGTCGCTCGAGGCCCTCCTCCAGGCCAGGGACGAGTGCGCCGGGTTCATCGACGTGCAGGTGGCCATGCTCCTGTCGTGGCCCGTCACAGGCACTGACTCCGCCCCCCTCAGGGCACTCGCCGAGAGGGCCGTGGAGGCAGGAACCGACGTGGTCGGGGGCTGCCCGCACCTGGATGACGACCCCGCCGGCGCGGTCGAGTACCTCCACTCGCTCGCGCTCGCCTCGGGGCTTCCCCTCGACCTCCATGCCGACGAGAACCTGGATCCGGCGTCCCGCGACCTCGAGTTGCTCGCCGACTTGATGCTGCGCACCGGGAGCGACGTCAGCGCGGTGGCGAGCCACTGCGTGAGCCTCTCCGTGCGGACGGAGCAGGAGCAGAGGGCCGTCGCGCGCAAGGCCGCTCGGGCCGGCATCTCCGTCGTCTGCCTGCCGCAGACGAACCTGTACCTCCAGGCGAACGGTGTCCACACCGCGCCGCCGCGGGCACTCACCCCCGTCCGCCTCCTCCTCGAGGAGGGAGTGAACGTCTGCGCCGGCGGCGACAACCTTCAGGACCCGTTCAACCCCATGGGCCGCGCCGACCCACTGGAGGCAGCGAACCTGCTGGTCACCGTGGCGCATCTCGGACCGGAGGAAGCGCTCGAATGCGTGGCCGCATCCGCGGCGCGGGCGGTCGGCGCCGCACCGGACTCGCGGATGCTCACCGTGAGGGCAAGTACTGTGCGGGAGGCTCTCGCAACGGGCGGCCCCGACCGACGCGTCGAGGACCTGGGCGGTTCGGCCACACACAAACGAAACAGAAAGTAAACACTGGCATTACGCGCGCGGGGGGACCATCGTTTATGTTCTTCCCGTGCGGGACCACCGGGTGTCAGAAGTCGAGAACGGCGGAACAATGACGCAACCCAAACCAGCCGCACTCAGCTTCGAGTCGGTCTCCATGAGGTTCCCGGACGGGACCCAGGCACTCGAGGACGTCTCGCTCACCATCTCACCCGGGGAGTTCGTCACGGTCGTCGGTCCCAGCGGCTGCGGGAAGTCGACGCTCCTGCGGATTGCCTCCAACCTGGAGTCCGCCACGGGCGGCACCTGCAGGGTCGACCGTGACAGCATCGGCTACGTCTTCCAGGACGCCACGCTCATGGCGTGGAGGAACGTGCGCCGCAACGTGGAGCTCATTGCCGAGCTTCACGGCCTGGACAAGTCCGAGCGCGCGGAGCGGGCAGCCGCCGCGATCGAACTGGTCGGGCTGACGGGCTTCGAGGACAAGTACCCGCGCCAGCTGTCGGGGGGCATGCGCATGCGCGCCTCCCTCGCCCGGTCGCTGGTGATGCACCCGAAGGTCTTCCTCTTCGACGAGCCGTTCGGGGCACTCGACGAGATCACCCGCGAGCGCCTGAACGACGAGCTCCTCTCGCTGTTCCAGTCGCAGGGCTTTGCCGGGCTCTTCATCACCCACTCGATCTCCGAGGCCGTGTACATGTCCACGAAAGTTCTCGTGATGTCCGCCCGCCCCGGCCGCATCATCGCCTCCGTCGACATCCCGTTCGCCTACCCGCGCAACCACGACCTCAGGTACACAGCCGAGTTCGGCGAGACATGCGCCGAGGTCTCCCGCGCTCTGAGGGGGGCCCACCAATGAGCGGGGCGGTCGTGCTCGACGACGCGGGGATGGCGAACGAAGTCCTGCCCGATGTCGCCGTCCGGCGGCGCTTCTCGGACTATCTCGGGCCGGCCGTCGTGTTCGCCCTCTTCATCGGGTTCTGGTACCTGCTCTCCTCCGTGATCCTCCCGCCGCAGAAGAGGTTCCTGCTCCCCACCCCGCACCAGGTGATCACCGACGGTTTCCTCGTGTGGCGGACCGGAGAGCGGCGGGGCTTCCAGCCAATCCTCCTCTCCCTCTGGGACAGCGCGAAGGTCGCCCTCATCGGGCTCGTCATCACGATCCTGTTCGGGATGACCCTTGCGGTGCTCATGAGCAGCAAGCAGTGGCTGGAGCGGGCAACCTGGCCCTACCTGGTCGCCGTGCAGTCGGCTCCGATCCTGGCTCTCACCCCGCTCATCCGCGCCCTCGTCGACGGCACCATGAAGCAGCGACTGCTGGTCGTGGTCTTGATCTCGATCTTCCCGATCGTCAGCAACACGCTCTTCGGGTTGCTTTCAGCGGAGAGGAGCCAGCACGAGCTCTTCACACTGCAGGGCGCGAGCAGGTGGGTGCGGCTGACAAAGCTGCAGTTCCCGGCTGCCCTGCCGAACATCTTCGTCGGTTTGCGCATCTCGGCCGGTCTCGCCGTGATCGGCGCCGTCGTCGGCGACTTCTACTTCCGTCAGGGCGGCACCGTGGGCATCGGTGCCCAGATCGACGTCTACCGCTCGCGCCTCTGGGGCGCCGAGCTCATCACCGCCATTATCATGGCGAGTGTCCTAGGTCTGGTTGTGTTCCTCTTCTTCGGCTGGCTCTCCCGCAGGGCCATCGGGAAGTGGCACATCACCACCAGGGGTCAATGACCCGCCGCGCAGAACCACCTCACCCACACAGGAGACACCCATGATGAAGAGATCAATTCTCGGCATCTCGATGGCTGCAGCACTCACGCTCTCGGCGTGCGGCGGCGGCGACTCGAGTTCCGACACGACGGCACCGGCGGAGGACACCACTCCTGCGGCCGGCGCAATCGACCTGACGGGCGTCTGCCCGGCCAAGGTCATCCTCCAGACGGACTGGAACCCTGAATCCGAGCACGGCATGCTGTACCAGCTCATCGGTCCCGGCTACGAGGTCGACACCGAGAAGGTGGCCGTCCGTGGCGACCTGGTGGCGAACGGCCAGCCGACCGGCGTACAGGTCGAGGTCCGCCCCGGCGGCCCGGCCGTCGGGTACCAGCAGGTCACCGCGCTCCTCTACCAGGACCCCGAGATCATGCTCGGCTTCACCAGCACCGACGAGGCCGTGAGCAACTCCGTGGAGAAGCCGACGAAGGCCGTCTTCGCCCCGTTCGTGAAGAACCCGCAGATCATCATGTGGGACCCTGCGTCCTACCCCGAGGCCAAGACCATCGCCGACCTCAAGGAGCCGGGCGTGAAGGTCCGCTACTTCGACGGTGCGGCCTACATGGACTACTTCACGGCGAACGGCATCCTCGACAAGGGCCAGACCGACGGCACGTATGACGGCACGCCGGCATCGTTCGTCGCGGCAGGCGGCAAGGACGCCCAGCAGGGCTTCGGCACCGCGGAGCCGTACTTCTACGAGAAGGTCCTCAAGGACTGGATGAAGCCCGTCGCGTACGAGTACATCCACGACGCCGGCTGGACCGCCTACGCGTCCTCGCTCGGCGGCACGCCGGAGAGCCTCGAGAAGAACGCTGAGTGCCTGAAGAAGCTCGTCCCGATCATGCAGCAGGCCCTGGCCGACTACGTGGCGAGCCCCGACACCACGAACGCGATGATCCTCGACGCCGTCAACCAGTTCAACAACGGCTGGGTGTACGACGCCGGGCAGGCGGCGGCATCCGTGGAGAAGCAACTGGCCGACGCCCTCGTCGCGAACAGCACCGACGGCACGCTGGGTTCGTTCGACCTCCAGCGCGTCACGGACTTCATCGCACTCGCGGAGCCGGTCTACGCAAAGACCGGTGCCAAGGTGAAGGAAGGCCTGACCGCCGAGGACATCGTCACCAACGAGTTCATCGACCCGAACATCAAGCTCGGTTGATCAACGGTCAGTGACCGCACACGACGGGGAGGGGCACTGCCCCTCCCCGTTTTGCGTTCACACGGCGACAGGAAGTCAATGAGACCACACTGCAGGTGGCCGCGTCAGCGGCCGAAATCGAACCGCGACACCTCGCCGAACACCTCGCCAAGGGTGGCAACGGCGGTCGCGAACATGCGGCCGCCCAGTTCTGCTGTCGCGAGGGTGGGGTCACCGATGTGCCCCTCAGGGAAGAAGTCGTTCGAGAGCCAGCCGAACGGCACGGAACCGCCGAACCTGACGTGCGAGTTACCCGCCATCCCCTCCGGCACGCGCCTCACGGCCTTCGACATGTCGACGAGATCGGGCCTGATGTGCAGCATGACGGACGTCTCGTCCGTGCCCCCGTGTATCCCCATCCCCAGTTCGCCCGCCGCCGACGAGCCACCCTGGTCGGCAGGCATGTGCGGGTGGGCGAGAAACGTCCGCAGGCCGTGCCGGAGCCGCAGCTCACGGTTCGCCACCTGCAGCAGGGCACTGTTGCCCCCGTGGCCGTTCAGGAAGAGCAGGCGCGTCGCGGGTGTTGCGGCAATGCACCGACCGATGTCGTTCAGCACGGCCAGGAGCGTCTCGGCGGAGAGCCAGACCGTCCCCGGGGACCATGCGTGCTCGTTCGACTTTGTGAAGCCGAGCGGCGGGAGGAGCCACACGTCGTGTGCCTCGCCGTGCTCGCCGACCGCCGCACGCGAGACGGCATCCGCGACGAACAGATCTGTGCCGAGCGGCAGATGCGGGCCGTGCTGCTCCACGGCCCCGAGCGGCAGGACGACTATCGAGTCCCTCGACAGAACGTCGCCGACGGCGGCACCGGGTAGGTCGGCGAGGAACCGGGAGCTTGGCATGCACCGAAACTACCCGAGTGGGACAATAGGGGCATGGACATGAGGAAGGGGAGCGACTTCGACGCAGTCGTGATCGGGGCCGGGCACAACGGGCTCGTGTGCGCCGCGTACCTCGCGCGGCACGGCGTCCGCACGCTCCTCCTGGAGGCACGGACGGACGTAGGCGGCACGGCCACCTCCGAATCGTTCGCAGGAGCCACCGTCAGCATCTGCAACTGCGACCACCTCACTTTCCGCACCACACCCATCTCCGACGAGCTGGACCTGGCGTCCCACGGGCTGCGGTACGTGGACATCGAGCCGGCCCAGCTGAACGGCCACTGGGACAGCGACACGTATTGGTCGCTCCACCACGACGTCGATGAGACGCTCGAGTCGCTCGGCAGGTCGGTGCCCGCCGACGTCGCCGGGTACCGCCGGTTCGCCCGCGATGCAGTCCCGGTCGCGCGTCTCATCACGGAGGCGGCGAACAACCCGCCCACGCGCGCATCGCTTCTCGGCCGCACAGCGTGGCGCGGGGGCCGGGGGCTGGCCACGATGCTCGGGTGGAGCAGGCGTTCTGCCCTCGACGTCCTGCGTTCCTATTTCAGCGACGAACGTGTCTACGGCCCGGCCCTGGTGGAGGGCCCGGTGTTGTGGGGCCTATCCCCCGACACCCCGGGAACAGGGCTGGCAGCGATTGCCTTTGCCCTCCGCCACGTCACGCCTGTCGGCAGGCCCGTCGGGGGGTCAGGCGCCCTCCCGCGCGCATTGCTCTCTGCGTTCACGGCATCCGGCGGCGAGGTGCGCATGTCCACCAGGGTGGTCTCGATTGACTGCGTCGGCGGCGGTGTCCGTTCTGTCACCACCCACGACGGGACGGTGATCCACGCTCCCATCGTGGTCTCGGCGTGCGACCCGCGGCGCACGTTCGTCGAGTGGCTGGCCGACCCACCGGCGGGTGCGGCCGCCCTCGTGTCGAAGTGGGCGTCCATGCCGCGCCAGGGCGGGTACGAGTCGAAGATGGATGTCGTCCTCGATACGGCGCCGGTCCTTGCTGGGATGCAGGAGACACCGGCATCGACCATCGTGCTCAGCCCGACCGTGGAGGAGATGCGCCGCGGTGCGGCGGGGCTCGCGGACGGATGGGTCATGGACAGGCCCGCGATGCTCGCGAACTTCCCTGCATACGCAGACCCGGGTCTCGCGCCGGCCGGCCGCCACATCCTCAGCCTGGAGGCACTCTTCACGCCGTACGCACTGCCGGGCGGATGGCAGGCCAGCACGCTGCCGGACCAGTGGCTGTCCCGCCTCGCCGGCAGGATGCAGCCGGGTTTTCTCGGGTCGGTCGTTGCGCAGCGCACTGTCACGCCGGACCTGTACGAGTCAGAGTTCCACCTGCCGATGGGCCACGCGACGAGCTTCCCCGGCGGTCCCCTCTCTGCGTTCATGGGGGTGGACAGGGAGCTGTCGCGTTACGAGACTCCTGTCAAGGGCCTCTACCTCACCGGGGCGGCCACCTTCCCCGGCGCGGGGGTGTGGGGTGCGAGCGGCCGGAACGCTGCCCTCACCGTGATCAAGCGTCTTTGACGATCTTTCCCTTGGTGACCACGGGGTCCTTGTCGCTCCACGGGAAATTGATCCAGAGATCGGTCTTCTTCCACGCGTAGTCGCACTTCACTACCGAACGGGGCTTCTCGTACAGGACCGCAGAGCGGACTTCCTTCACGCGCCCCTTGAAGAACTCCTCCACGATTTTCAGCGTGTGGCCCGTGTCGGCGACGTCGTCCACGATCAGGACGCGCGCGAAACGCAGTTCTACGAGGTCGGGCACGGGAGGCAGGATCATGGGGACGGGAAGACGCTCGTCGACACCCGTGTAGAACTCCACGTTCATGGTGTAGAGGTTCTTCACCGCCAGTGCATAACCGAGGGCCCCTGCGGCGAGCAGTCCCCCGCGCGCGATCGCGAGGATGATGTCGGGCTCGTACCCGGAATCCGCGACCATCGTCGCCAGGTCACGGGTCGCCGTGCCGAAGATGTCCCAGGTCATGATCTCGCGCTCGCTCACGACGCCAAAACTAGTCGCCGGGGCGGCCGCGGGTCGTCTCCGCGACGTTGACAGATTGTCAACTGCCGTAGTCGGGCCTGCGCTTCTCTGCCCGGGCGGCGCGCGCCTCCGCTGCGTCGGCAGAGAACGACGCCATGATCTGCTGGCGGTTCTCGAGGTCGATGGCCGCCTGCAGGCCCGGGATCTCGAGCGCCGACCACATGCCCTCCTTGGTCAACGCCACACCGATGGGACTGTTCAGCATGATCTCGTCCGCCTTCGCGTACGCGGCCTCCAGGAGGGCCTCCCCGGGCAGGACCTCCGTGACCAGACCGATCCTCTCGGCCTCGGCAGCGTCGAAGATCCGCCCCGTGAGCATCAGCTCCTGCGCACGGGCCGCGCCCACCAGCCTCGGGAGCAACCAGCTGGTGCCGATGTCGCACGCGGAGAGCCCGATACGGATGAATGCCGCGTTGAACCGTGCGGAGTCCGCCGCGATCCGGACGTCAGACCCCAGCACGAGCGCGAAGCCGCCACCTGCGGCCGGCCCGTTCACGGCGGCGATGACCGGCTGGGGCAGTGATCGCAGCCTGGGGATCAGGGACGCGATGTGCTTCTGCACTGCGAGGCCCTTCTCCACCCGCCCGTGCCACTCGAAACCCGGGGCATCCCCATACCCGTTCAGGTCGAGCCCGGCACAGAAACCGCGGCCGGCGCCCGTGAGCACCACCACACGGCACGTGCGGTCACTCGCCACGGTGCGCAGGGATGCGTGGAGCTCCTCCACCATCGCGGTGGTCATGGCATTCAGCTTGTCGGGGCGGTTCATCGTCAGCTGGACGATGCCCCCGCGCGGACGGGAAATCTCGATGTCGGTCATGCCACATGGTCCCACGACTAGCCTTCACCCATCGCACCCGGACCACGACCCAGGCTCGGCGCCACCCTCGCGGGGCTGCGCAACGGCCACAACGACCCGACCATGGTGATCTCGGCCGGGCGTCTCGTGCGGGCCACGATAGGGCCTGCCGGACCCCTCGGGTTCGTCTGCGAGGAACGTCCCGACGGCACGGTCACGGTCACCACGAAGGGGCCCGCAGGGCCATCGAGCGAGAACCGCGCGTCGCATCACCTCTTCGGTGATGACGACCCCGGACATGATGTCGTGCCCGTCCACGCGGCGGTCGCACGGGCGATGGAGCGCCACGGTGGCGTTGCCCTCGCACGCACCGGCAACCCGTACCACGAGCTCCTCCCGGCCGTGCTCGCCCAGCGCGTCACCGCGGTCGAGGCCATCTCCCAGTGGGGCGAGTTGTGCCGGCGCTGGGGGGAGGACATCGTGGTGGACGGCATCCCGATGCGCACGCCGCCGAGGCCAGATGTCCTCGCGAAGGTCCCGTACCACGAACTCCACCTCCTCGGCGTCGACCGCAGGCGCGCTGATGCGCTGCGCAGTGTCGCCAGACACGGTGACAGGTTGATCGGCGGGTGGCGCACCGACCTACCGCTGCACGAACGCACGCGCAGTCTTGCCTTGATCCCGGGTGTCGGGGAGTGGACCGCGGCAGTCGCGGGTCTCGCGGCCTTCGGCGACCCTGACGCTCTCGACGTGGGTGATTTCCACACCAAGAACACCGTTGCCCACGCGCTCGCCGGACGGGCCCGCGGCACTGACGGGGAGATGTGCGAGATTCTCCGTCCGTACGCCGGCCAGCGGGCCCGTGTGGTCATGTGGCTCAAGCTGGACGGCTGGCGGGCTCCTGCCCGGGGGCCGAAGAGGCGTATTGTCTCCATCGCCCGTCTGTAGGCGATTATGACCGCGACACTGAGAGAGAAACTGCCCCGCCGGACGGGGAAGACCGGGGTGTCGACCCCTTGGCAGAGGGCTCTCTACAGGGGCATGTTCGCCTACCTGCTCAGTCGCGTGCTCGTGATTCTCGGCGCCGGGGTGGGAATCGCGGCCCACGCCGTCCGTGACCGGTGGGAGGAAAAGGATCCCGTCGAGGGCATCCATGCCCTCGTGCGCGTGTTCGACAGCTGGGACGGGCACTGGTACCTGGATGTCACCCGGCTCGGCTACCCGCGCGACATCCAGGCGGACGTGACGTACTTCGTGAGCGACGCGAGGGCGGCCTTCTTCCCGCTGTACCCGAGGACGGTGCACTACCTGGACATGCTGCTCCCGGGAGGCCCCGTGAGCGTGGCGCTCGCGCTCAACATCGTCCTGGGGGGCCTCTTCGTCTACCTCATCGGCCGGATCGCACGGGAACTGTTCGACGACCGCACTGCGGAGCGCACGATGATCATTGCGGCGCTCTTCCCGGGCAGCTTCGTGCTCAGCTGGGCCTACTCCGAGGCAACCATGCTTTGCCTCGCTGCGCTCATGTTCCTGGCACTGGCCCGCCGGAGGTGGCTGCTCGCGGGGGTGCTCGCCGCATTCGGCACGGCGGCGCGGCCGAACGCCGTGGCGCTCGTGGCGGCGTGCGGCGTCGCATCCCTCATCGCCATCAAGGAGGACCGCGAGTGGCGGTCGCTCGCGGCGCCACTGCTGTCCCCCATCGGTTTCGTCTCCTTCATGGTCTTCCTGCGCCACCACACCGGCGAGGACTGGGCCTGGTTCCGCGTCCAGCGCGAGGCATGGAAGGAGGGCACCAGTTTCGGCGCCACGGCGGTGACCCGCACCTTCGACTTCTTCCTGAACCCGGTCTCGTCCCCGACCAGCATGCTCACCAGTGCCTCCGTGATCGCCATGGTCCTCGCCGTGTGGGCGACCCGCAGGCACCGCCTTCCGCTGCCCCACGTTGCCTACAGCGCGACAGTGCTGTTCCTGATGCTCCTGCCCGCGACGGTCACTGCCAGGCCCCGGTTCCTGTTCACCGCATTCCCGTTGATCATCCCTGCCGCCCGGATGCTGCGCGACGACGAGGACACCTGGTGGCCCCTCACCCTCGTGCTCCTCTCCAGCGGTCTCGTCGCCGTGACCGGTCTCTACACGGTGTTCGGCGCGATTCCCTGATCAGCCGAGCGGCAGCCTCCGCCACACGGCCTGGGGAAGCAAACGGAACACACCGAAGACCCACCGCAGGACGGACGGCGCGTACACGACAGTCGCCCCGGAGTTCGCCGCCCTCGCCACGATGTCGGCGACATCACCTGGGGTCGTGGCGAACGGCGCCTTCTTCATCCCTGCCGTCATCTTCGACACGACGAAACCGGGCCGAACGACGAGGATCGACGCCCCGGTGCCCTCTAGCTCGTGGTCGACGGCAACGGCGAGCGAGTCGATTGCCGCCTTGGACGCTCCATAGACAGGGTTTCCCTTCCTCACGCGGACACCAGCCACGGACGAGAGAAGGATGATGCGCCCGTACCCCTGCCGGCGCATCCGGCCCGCCACCGCATAGAGCAGTGCGGCCGTGGCCGTCGTGTTGACGGAGAGCACGCCGTGGACCGCAGAAGGGTCCGCGTAGAAGTCGGTCCCCTCGGCGAGGACACCGAGTGCGATCACCGCCACGTCGATGTCCCGGCCGCTGCCTGCCACCTCGTCCACCACAGCCGCCATTGATGCATGGTCGGCGGCGTCGAAGCGCACCACCTCGACCTCAGTGTCCCCTTCCAGCGACTCACCGAATGCCGCGGCTGCGTCGACGTCACGGGCCACGAGGGTCAACCGGGCGACACCCGGGCGCACGAGCCGTGCGGCGATTGCCTGTCCGATCTCGCTCGTGCCGCCGAACAGCACGATGTTCTGGAGCACCCCCACGCCGTTCTTCATGCCGTCATCCTCTCTCCAGCAGGCCGAGCCTGCGTGCCAGGTCACTGTTCCACGTGCGTGCGGGGTCCATCTCGTCGCGGGTGCGGAGCCACTCCCCGAACCGCGGGTACCCGCGCCGCACCGCGAGGGGTGCCACGTGGGAGTCCTTCGCGAGATAGTGGCGGCCGCCGGCGTCGAGGACCATCGTGTCCACGCGGGCCAGCAGCTCGGGCAGGCCCTTGATCCCCGCCGCCATGTCCAGGGTCAGGGTCCAGCCCTCTGTCGGGAAGCTCATGGGGGCCTCGTTCGCCGGGCCCATCCGCTTCAGCACCGCGAGGAAGGACGCGACACCCTGGCCGGCGAATGCCTCGATGACGCGGCGAAGGACCTCAACCTGGGCGAGAGGGACGATGAACTGGTACTGGATGAACCCCTGCGTGCCGTACAGCGTGTTCCATCCGCGGACCAGGTCGAGCGGGTGGAAGAAAGTGGGGATCGACTCAATCCCCACGTGGCGCGTCGACGGGGCCTTGCGGAACCACAGCTCGTTGAACGCCTTGATCGACAACTTGTTCAGCAACTGGTTCGGCACCCGCGGCGGGGCCGCCACCCGCACTTTCGGGTCGTATGCGAGGACGTCGCCCCCGCCCGCCTCGGACGCTGACGCGTGGTCACCTCGTGTCAGCACGCCGCGCCCCATCGACTTGCCGGTCGCCACGAGGTCCACCCATGCCACGGAGTACCGGTACGTGCCGTCGTCGCCGTCGGTGGACATCGCCGCGACGACAGCGTCGAAATCCGCGAGTCTCTCCTTCTCGACCCGCACCCGGCTGGACTCGACGGGGAGCATCCGGAACTCGGCGTCAAGAATGATGCCGGTCAGCCCCATGCCACCCACGGTGGCCCAGAACCAGTCAGGGTTCTCCTGCGGCGAGAGCGTGACAACGTCACCGGACGAGAGCATCACGCGCACGGCCGTCACGTGCTGGCCGAAACTGCCGTCGAAGTGGTGGTTCTTGCCGTGGATGTCCGAGGCAATCGCTCCCCCCACGGTGACGAACCGGGTCCCCGGCGTCACGGGGACGAACCAGCCGCGAGGAACACTGTCCTTGAGGATCTCGTCCAGGCTCATGCCGGCCGGCGCGGTCACGGTGCCGGTCATGGCGTCCAACGAGTAGTGCCTTCCCACGGCCGTGCCGGGCATCAGCAGGACCTGTCCGCCCGCGTTCTGGGCTGCGGCACCATACGAACGACCGAGACCCCTCGCGATGAGACCTCGGTCCCCCACCGCACCGACTGCGGCCCGTACCTCAGTCTCGTCCGAGGGCACGAGTGTGTCAGCGACGGTCCACGCAGTGCGTCCCCATCCCGACAGTCTCTGCTTCGTCACCGAATCAGTCTAGGGGTGCGGTGCACCCCGGGGCGGCGCATCAGGCGTTGTACACACCGAGCGCGTAGACCACTGCCCAGGCAAGACCGTAGAGCTGCAGGGACCTGTCCCGCGTGAAGACCTCCTCGGGCGCACCGCCGCCCCCCTTCTCAAGAACCATCATGTACCGCAGGAGCGCGAGCACCATCGGCACGATGGAGAGACCGTGCCACGGCAGCGCACCACCTGCGGTCTCGCCGTTCTCGAAGGCCCAGAGGCAGTACGACACGACCGTTGCGGTGCACGAGACCGAGAGCAACTGGCGCAGGTAGGGCAACGAGTAGGCGGCCAGGGAGCGTCGTGTCGTTGCGGCGTCATCACCCATTTCCATCAGCTCGGCGAAACGCTTGCCCGCGACGATGAAGAAGGAACCGAACGACGTGCACATCACGAACCACGACGACATGTGCGTGTCCGTGCCCGCCGCGCCGGCCATCGCCCGCAGGACGAACCCGCTCGCCACGAGCGCGAGGTCGAGAAGCGCCACGTGCTTCCACGCCGTGCTGTACCCGATGGTGAGGAGCGCGTAGAGCCCCACGACGCCGCCTGCCTCCGGACGGGCAAGGCATGCGACCAGCGGACCACCGAGGAGGAGAGCGGTCCCGATGACCCGTGCGACAGGGAGCGGCACGGCCCCGCTCGCAATGGGTCTCGACCTCTTCGTGGGGTGCGAGCGGTCCGCCTCCACGTCCTTGATGTCGTTCCAGTAGTACGTGCCGCTCGCGGTCATGCAGAACGCCACGAAGACGACGAGGGACTTCACAAGCAGGTCGACCGAGAGGTCGCCGAGCGCGGCCGGGGCGGCGAACACGAGGACGTTCTTCAGCCACTGCTTGGGACGCGCCTCCCTGATCACGGCGGCAATCACAGCATCTCCAGTTCCGTGCGGGAGACGTTCACGCCCCTGGCGGCCAGCGCGAGCATCTCGGTGTCACCCGAGGAGTCCCCGTACGCTGCCGTGAGCCACCCCTCGTGGGAGATCCCGGCACCGGCGGCCCAGCGCAGCAGCGCATCGACCTTGGCGCTGCCCCGGCAGTTCGGCCCGGCGAGCTCACCGGTCAGCACTCCGTCGCGCTCCTCGAGTTCCGTGCACAGGACGGTATCGACCTCCAGTATCTCGCCGAGCGGCTCCAGGTAGGGCGAGAGTGAGGCCGACACCAGTACCACGACCCTGCCCTCGTCCTGGTGCCGCCTGAGCTCGGCAGAGGTGTCAGCCCTCATCCAGCCGGCGGCGACGTTCGACGCGAACCCGGCGCCCGCTCTCGCGACCTGTTCTGCATCCAGGCCGGCCAGGCACGCACGCACGAAATGCGCCTTCAGTCCGTTCCTGTCGCGGCGCAGCACGAGCGATGCGAGGGAGAACGGGTGCCCTAGCACCGCCCGCATCATCCTGCTCGGTCCCCCGGCACGGAGGAGGAAGGGAAACACGCAGTCCCGGACGGTCAGGGTGCCGTCAACATCGAAAGCGACAACCTCGACCTCCATGATCACGCCACGCTAGTTGAGACCCGTGACGGCCCCGAGCACCCCGGCCATGTCGGGGAAGTAACCGGGCCAGCTCTTGCTGACCACGCCTGCGTCCTCGATTGCGCAGCGTCCCCTTCCCAGGGCAAGCAGCGCGAACGCCATCGCAAGGCGGTGGTCGTGGTGAGTCGCGAGGGGCTCGTCGCACTGCGACCCGCCGACATCACCGTCGATGGACAGACCGTCGTTCTCCACCGTCACGGCGCAGTGTGCCCGCGTCAGTTCCGCAGCAAGGTCACCGAGGCGGTCGCTCTCCTTCCCGCGGATGAAACCGACCCCGGAGATGCGGCTGGTGCCCCTGATGTTCGTGCATGCGACGGCAACCGCAGGCACGAGATCGCTCGCGTCAGCCAGGTCGAACGTGACTGCCCGCAGGACGGTGCCTGCTGCCCTCGTGACGGTGACATCGTCTCCGTCGGCCCTGACGTCCATCCCCATCGCCTTGGCTATCTCCAGCACGAGACTGTCGCCCTGGAGGGTCGCCCTCGCGAGGCCTGGGAGCACGATGCGCCCCGGGCGGAACGCGAGGGACATCACCGGGAATGCCGCAGAGGAGAAGTCCGGTTCCACCGCATAGTGCGCCGGTCCGTACGCGACGGACCCGACGACGATGCTCTCCCCCTTCACGTCCACCTCGGCCCCGAAGGACGTCATCACGCGTGCCGTCATCTCCACGTACGGACGGGACACGAGGTCACCGTCGACCTCGATGCGCAGACCACCGTCGAGCCGCGGCGCGAGGAGCATGAGCGCAGAGACGAACTGGCTGGACACGTCGCCGCGCACCCGGACGGTGCCGCCGCGCAGACTGCCGCGCGCCACCCGCACCGGGAGATGCCCGGCCTCCGCGCCGCCCACCGGCGACACCTCGGCACCGAGGCGCCGCAGCGCGTCGTGCAGGTCGGCCATCGGGCGCTTCCGCAGGGGTTCGCCACCGTCGATCGTGACGCCTGTGGCGGACAGACATGCAGCCGCTGTCAGGAACCGCGACGTCGTGCCGGCGATTCCGGCATCGAGGGCAGAGACACCCCCGGGAAAGGCGCCGCCCCTCACGGTCCCGTCAGACCACGCACCGCAGAGCGACAGGGCGGCGACCATGGCGACGCAGTCGTCACCACCGGGCACGTTCTCGATCCTGCTCACCGACCCCGCCGGTGCGAGGGCCGCACAGACGAGCGCGCGGTTCGCCACGCTCTTGGACCCGGGGACGCGCACGACCGCGTCGAGCGGCCCCGCAGGCGGCGCGACGACGACCGTGCTCACGCGAGCTTGGCCACCCCGGGCCGGAAGCCCCGAGCCATGAGACCGCCCCTGAAGACCTCGACATGCTCGGACCGGACGACGAGGACCATGATGCCCCGGTCCCCCTCCACCGAGTGGACCACCTCGAAGTCGTGGATGTTGACACCGAGCTCCCCCGCCAATGCGAAGACATCCGCTGCCGCCCCGGGCCTGTCGGGGATCGGGAGACGCATTTCCACCAGGTTCTCCACCGCCCCCGCCCTCACGGGCAGGTTCATCCGCGCGACACGCGCGCGCTCGAGCCTGGAACGAAGGCCGTCCCTGTCCGACTCCGACACCACGCGGCGCATCTCGGACAGTCCCGCGATGAGGCTGTCGAGTCCGCGCGTGATCGCGTCCTTGTTCTGCTCGCAGATGTCCAGCCAGATTGCCGGGGCCCCCGAGGCGATGCGGGTCATGTCACGGAACCCGCCCGCCGCGAGACGCAACAGTGCGAGATGCTCCTCGGACCTCTCGTCGGCAAGGCCCATGAGGGTCGCCGCCGTCAGGTGCGGGACATGGCTGACGATGGCCACGAGATCGTCGTGCTGGTCGGGATCGAGGGCGACGACCTCCGCGCCGAACCGGGTGACCGTGCCGGCCACGAGCGAGAACGCGTCGTCCGATGACCCCGATGGCGTGAGCACCCACACGGCACCCTCGAACATCGATGCATCGGCGCCGTCCAGTCCGTGCAGCTCGGAGCCAGCCATCGGGTGGCCCGGGACGTACCGCGGGTCCCGTCCGGCTGCCGCCACCGAGCCCTTCACCGACCCCACATCGGTGACGACCCCGGACGTCGTCGCCAGCACCCGGGCGACCGACTTCCCGACCGTTCCGACGGGGGTGGCCACGAACGTGATCTCGGCGCCGGGGTCGATCCCGGCGGCATCGATGACGGCGCGGTCCAGTGCCTCCTGCGCCCTGCCCGGCTCGGAGTCCTCCCCGTGAACGACGAAGCCCGCACGGCGCAGTGCCAGTGCCACCGAGCCACCGATCAGACCAAGCCCGACGACGTTCGCTGTGCGCGGAGAGTTCACCTCCTCAACCTACTTCCGAGCTTTCTTCCTGCGCTCGCTGTTAACCCGCGGACCTCCGCGAGGGTGAGTTCCCGCCACTCACCGGGTCGCAGGGACTGGTCCGTCACCGTGCCGATGCGCACGCGTGCCAGCCGCACGACAGGGTGGCCCACCGCCTCGCACATGCGCCGTACCTGCCGGTTCCTTCCCTCGTGGATGACGATCCGCAGCACCCCCGGTGCGGGCTGGCTCACCTGGGCCGGTGACGTCGGCCCGTCGTCCAGCTCGACCCCGTCGCGCAACTTGCGCAGTGCACCGGACGACACCCCTGACGGCGGGCACTCGACCTCGGCCAGGTACTCCTTCTCCACCCCCATGCTCGGGTGCGTGACCGCGTTCGTGAGGGCACCGTCGTTCGTGAGGATGATGAGGCCGGATGTGTCCATGTCCAGGCGGCCCACGGGGAACACCCGCACGTCGCCGGGGACGAGATCCACCACGGTCCTCCGGTCATGGGTGTCGGAGGCGGTGCTCACGACACCCGTCGGCTTGTTGAGCAGGTAGTAGACGAGGCCCGGTGCGACGCCCACGGGGATTCCGTCGACACGGACCTCGTCGGACTCCGGGCGGACCCGCCTGCCGAGCACCGCGGTCTCGCCGTTCACAGTGACCCTGCCGTCAGCGATCATCTCCTCGCACACGCGCCGCGACCCGTAGCCGACCCGTGCGAGCAGTTTCTGCAGGCGCTCCCCTTCGTCGGCAATCTGCTCCCAGAGCGGCCTGTCGTCAGCGGCGCCTCCCGGCGCGTCAGCGGGCACGGTCAGTCTCCGTGACTGTCTTCTCCGCCCGGGGCGACGGCAGGCTCCTCGGCCCCGGCGCCGTCCTCCTGGTCCCCGATCGTCGCGTCGATGCGCAACGTCTTCTCGAGAGCCTCCACGATGCTCGCATCCGGCACGAAGCTCGCGATCGGCGGCAGGTCGGCGATGGACGCAAGACCGAGCTTCTCCAGGAAGAGGTCTGTCGTGCCCCACATCACCGCCTGGCCCGGGCCGTCGTCGCGACCTACCGCTGCGATGTACCCGCGGCCGTGCAGCGTCCTCATCACCGCGTCAGGGTCCACCCCGCGGATGCTCGCGATCTGCAGGCGCGAGATCGGCTGCTTGTAGGCGATGATTGCGAGGGTCTCGAGCGCGGCACCCGACAGGCGGGCCCGCTGGCCGTCGAGGATGAACCGTTCCACGTACGGCGCCATGTCCGGGTGCGTCTGGAACCGCCAGCCCCCCGCCACCTTGGCCACGGTGAAACCGTGCCCGGCCTCCTCGTACGTGCGCGCGAGGCGCCCGCACACCTCGTCCACGGTGACTGCGGGCAGCTCCACGAGCTCTGCGAGGAGGTTCGAGGGCACGGGTTCCTGGGCCACGAGGATGATCGCCTCGATCGCCCTCACCGACTCCACGCTCACGTCAGCCGTCATAGTCGTCCACCGCCAGCGGGCCGTCGATATCCGGGCCCTCCCCTGTCCACACCACGGCGATGTCACCGAACCTGTCGGCCTGCTCGATCTCGATCCAGCCCTGCTTGTACATCTCCAGGATGGCGAGGAACCTGACAACGATCTCCAGCCGCTCGATGAGGTCGCTGGTGAGCGCACGGAACGACGTGCGCCCGATCCGCGGCAGCTCGTCCATCATCTCCTCCACGGCCTCTGCCACCGTGAAACGGATGGGTGAGACATGGAACAGGCTGATCGTGGGCACCGGCCTGGGGGTGATCGCCGAGACGAAGGCCTTCTCCAGGCGGGTCACGGTCACGCCCTCCATGAGGTCCGGCATCAGACCGGCAAACGTGTCGTCGGGCCCGGCCGTGCGCGCGTAGACCCTGTCGGCATCGTCCACGTACTGCGACAGGAGCCTGGCGACGTCCTTGAAGGTCTTGCACTCGAGCAACCTGGCGAGAAGGAGGTCCCTCTCCTCCCACAGGGCCAGCTCGTCGTCGAGATCGACGTTCTCCTTGCCGGGGAGGAGGCGGCGGGCCTTGAGTTCCACGAGGGTCGCGGCGATGAGCAGGAACTCGGTCGCGATCTCCAGGTCCAGCTCCGTCATCCTCGAGAGCTCCACGAGGTATGCATCCACGATCGTCGAGAGACTGACCTCGTGGATGTCCACCTCCTCGCGGAGGATGAGGTGCAGCAGGAGGTCGAACGGGCCCTCGTAGACGGGTGTCGCGACGTCGATGGGCACGCACCGATGTTAGTTCGGCCCCCGCGCACGGGCCGTTATCCCTGTGCTTCCGGCAGCGGGAAGGACTAGCGTTTCCGTGTGCCCCGCGTGCTCTCCTGCATCCAACCGACCGGCTCCGTGCACCTCGGGAACCACCTCGGCGCCCTGATCAACTGGGTGGCCGGGCAGCACGACGGCGACGTGTACCACGGAATCGTCGACCTCCACGCTCTCACCGTGATCGAGACGCCCGGGCTCATCGGGTCGCAGACTCTCGAGCTCGCCGCCATGCTCTTCGCCGTCGGCCTCGACCCCGAAGTCGCCACTGTCTTCGTCCAGAGCCACATCCACGAGCACTCGGAACTCTCCTGGATCATGGAGTGCACAGTCTCCTACGGCGAGCTCTCGCGGATGACCCAGTTCAAGGACAAGTCGGCCAAGCGGGAGGGCGAGTTCATCTCTGCGGGGATATTCACGTACCCCGCTCTCATGGCAGCCGACATCCTGCTGTACGACGCGGACGAGGTCCCGGTGGGCGACGACCAGCGCCAGCACGTGGAGATCACGCGTGACGTCGCAATCAGGTTCAACCACCGCTTCGGCGACACCTTCACGGTGCCGACGGCGGTCCACCCGAAGGCCGGCGCGCGGGTCATGGACCTGCAGGACCCCACATCCAAGATGTCGAAGTCGGCCGCCACGGACGCCGGCATCGTCTACATGCTCGATGACAACGCGGTCATCGAGAAGAAGTTCAAGCGTGCAGTGACCGACAACGACGGCGAGGTCCGCTACGACCGCCAGGCGAAGCCTGGGGTGTCGAACCTTCTCGACATCCTCTCTGCCTGCACCGGCACGCCCATCGAGACCCTCGCGTCGTCCTACTCCCAGTACGGGCCGCTGAAGAAGGACACGGCCGAGGCCGTGATCTCCGTCGTCGAGCCGGTCCGCACGAGGTACGGGGAGCTCATGGCCGACCGCGGTGAGCTCGCGCGCCTGTTGAGGATCGGCAACGACAGGGCGCGTGCCGTGGCGGCCGCCACCCTCGCGCGCGTGCACTCAGCCGTGGGGTTGATGCCCCGCGTCTGAGCGGTCACACGTCGTCAGCCTGCCCGAGCGCAGCGGACACATCGTCACGACAGAGTCCGCCCACCAGCTCGACAGTGCGGGGGTCGCTCACCCCGCGCAGCATGGCCGCACCGATGTGTTCGTGGTCCAGGTACGTTCTCATCGTCGCAGTGCGCCCGCCGAAAAGCGTCGCCGCGACCCGGCCCGCCCAGCCGAGCGGGCTCGCGGCCTTCCCGACATCGTGGAGGAGGGCCGCCGCGCGTTCAGGCCGCGGCGACCCTGGACGGAGGACATCGAAACGCCCAAGGACGTCCAGGCTGTGCCGCCTGTCCCGCGCCTGCATGGACGACCACATCGCGAACTCCGCATCACCCAGGATCCCCCGTGCGACGGCTGTCCCTTCCGCCGGCGGCTCGTTGTTGCGCATGCTCGAGACGGCGCGCCGCACGAGGTGCGGGATACCGCCCCTCACGCTGTTGCCCTGGGGTGCGCGCCGCGGTACACGGCAAGGAGACGCTCGCGAGACACCTTCGTGTAGATCTGGGTGGTCGAGATGGTGGCGTGGCCGAGCATCTCCTGGACGATGCGCAGGTCGGCGCCGTGCTCCAGCATGTGGGTGGCGCATGTGTGGCGCAGCACGTGGGGCGACATCTCACGGTCGATCCCGGCCCTGTCCCCCGCGGAGCGCACGATGTCCCACGCCTTCTGTCGGGTCAGGCGCCGGCCCTTGTTCGTGAGGAACACCGCCGAGCGGTCCTCGCGGCTGCGCCACTGTCCCGGCGAGAGGGCATCGCGTGCACCTGCGTCGACGTACTCCCCGAGCGCCGCGAGAGCGACGCCGCCCACCGGCACGATCCGCTCCTTGCTGCCCTTGCCGAACAGCCGCACCAGCCTGTTCGGCCGGTCGAGGTCGTCGAGGTCAAGGCCGCAGACCTCGGAGATGCGGGCACCGGTGGCATAGAGGAACTCGAGCAGTGCACGGTCCCTCACCGCCCACGGCTCGTCCCCCGTGACGGCCGACAGCAGGCGCTCCGTCTCGTCCATCGAGAGCGGCTTCGGCACGCCGGCAGCCACGCGCACTCCCTCGAGGTGCACCGTCGGGTCGGATTCGACGACACCCTCGGCGGTGGCGTGGGCATAGAACATCCGCAGTGCCGCGAGCCTCCGTGCGGTCGTCGACGCGGCCTCCCCCGAGGACTGGCAGTGCGCGACGAACCTTTCGAGTCCCTCGGCAGAGGCGCCCACGAGCGACAGCCCATCCGCGGACAGCCATTCTGCGGCACGGGAAAGGTCCCTGCGGTAGGAGGACACGGTGTTCGCCGCCCTGCCTCGCTCCACCCGCAGCCAGGTGAGGAACGCCTCCACGGCACTCTCGTCTCCCCCGGCGGGACGCCGCACGGTCACCTGCCCAGGAGGCGTGCCGCGCGGAGTATCCCGGCCACGGACTTTGAGTCGGTGATGTCGCCGTGCAGTGCCAGTCGCACCGCCTCGTCGAACGGCACCTTGCGCACCGTCATCGCGTCCTCCTCCGGCCCGTGCGGCGCCGCCTCGCCCTCGGTCAGCCCGGTGGCGAGGAAGATCTCCACGTAGGAGTTGCACACGCCCGGGGTCGACAGGATGGACCCGAGTGGCGTCCATGTTGCCGCCTCGTACCCGGCCTCCTCCATCAGTTCCCGGCTGGCCGTGAGCAGGGGTTCCTCCCCGTCGACGTCCCGCATCCCGGCTGGTATCTCGGTGACGTAGGCATTGACGGTCGCCCTGTACTGGTCCACCAGCACGATGCAGTCGTCATCTGTGACCGCAACGACCGCCACCGCACCGGGTGAGTCCACGTACGTGCGGGAGAACGTGTCACCTCCCGGTCCGGTGACCGTGCGGGTGACGAGTCTTGAGTAGGTCCAGTCGTGGACCGTCTCCAGAGACTCAGTGCGGAACCCCCGGGGAGAACCCCCGGACCCTGTCATCAGGCCGTCCGTGCGGCGGCACCCGTGCGCACCTCGCGGTGAGCCAGCGATGCCGCGATCAGCTCGCGGAAGAGCGGGTGCGGCCTGTCGGGCCTGCTCTTGAACTCAGGATGTGCCTGTGTGCCGACCCAGAAGGGATGATCCTTCGCCTCGATGAACTCGACGAGTCGCTTGTCGGGCGATGTCCCGCTGCACACGAACCCGGCCTCCTCGAGCCGCGAGCGGTAGTTGTAGTTGAACTCGTAGCGGTGCCGGTGCCGCTCGCTCACCACCGTCTCGCCGTAGGCATCGGCAACCTTTGTGCCGGGCTGCAGGACCGCGTAGTAGGCGCCGAGGCGCATGGTGCCGCCCTTGTCCGTGACGTCATGCTGATCGTTCATGAGGTCGATCACGGGGTTGGTGGTCGAGGGCTCGAACTCCGTGCTGTTGGCGTCCGCGAGACCGAGCACGTGGCGCGCGTACTCGATCGTCATCACCTGCATGCCGAGACAGAGCCCCAGGCACGGTATCGCGTTCTCGCGTGCGAACGCAGCGGCGGCGATCTTGCCCTCGATGCCCCGCGCGCCGAACCCGCCGGGGATGACCATTCCGTCGAGCCCGTCCAGCCGGCCGGATGCGAGGAGTCCCTCCACGTCCTCGGCCTGGATCCAGTCGATCTCGACCTTTGCGGAGTGGTGGAACCCCGCGTGCTTCAGGCTCTCCACGACCGACAGGTAGGCGTCCTGCAGTTCCACGTACTTGCCGATGAGCCCGATGCGCACGGGCCTGGTCGACGCATCCACCTGTGCCACGAGCGACTCCCACGACGTCAGGTCGACCTCGCCGTCGATGCGCAGCAGGTCGCACACGAACCCGTCCAGGCCCTCCTCGTGGAGGATGAGCGGGAGTTCGTAGATGTTCCTCGCGTCGGCGGCGATGATGACCGCGCGCACGTCCACGTCGCACATGCTGGAGATCTTGCGCTTCAGGCCGTCGCTGAGCGGCTCCTCGCTGCGGCACACGATCACGTCGGGCTGGATGCCGCGCGAACGGAGCTCCGTGACGCTGTGCTGGGTGGGCTTGGTCTTCTGCTCGCCGGACGGACCGATGAAAGGCACCAGCGTGACGTGGAGATAGCACACGTTGTCCCGGCCCGCCTCGTTGCGGAACTGGCGGATCGCCTCCAGGAACGGGAGGATCTCGATGTCACCCACGGTGCCCCCGACCTCCGTGATCACCACGTCGGTGTCCTCCGTGGCGATGCGGCGGATGCGGCGCTTGATTTCGTCCGTGATGTGGGGGATGACCTGCACGGTCTTGCCGAGGTAGTCCCCGCGGCGCTCGGCCGCGAGCACCGCCTGGTAGATCGAGCCCGTCGTGGCGTTCGAGCTGCGCGTCAGGTTCTCGTCGATGAAGCGCTCGTAATGCCCGAGATCGAGGTCGGTCTCGCCGCCGTCGTCAGTGACGAACACCTCGCCGTGCTCGAACGGGTTCATCGTGCCCGGGTCCACGTTGATGTACGGGTCGAGCTTCTGCATGGTCACGCGCAGGCCGCGCATCTTCAGCAGACGGCCGAGGGAGGAGGCCGTGAGACCCTTGCCGAGTGAGCTCGCAACTCCACCGGTCACGAATATGTGCTTGGGCATCGGGTCTCCCGCCAGGTTCGGATCACTAACGGGAGGTCATCCTACCCCATGCGGCAGGCAGGACGTTCATGGTCACCGAGGAGTCCGGCGGCGCTTCGTGGTGTCAGCAGAGAGGGTCGCGATCAGGTCCCTGGCGTGGGCCGTGGCGGAGTCATCTGCCACCCCGCCGGACAGCATGCGGGCGATCTCGGACACCCTCTCGTCACCGTCCAGGACAGTCGCCGAGCCGAAGGTCCGGCCGCGGGTGACTTCCTTCGCGACCGCTACGTGACGGTGCGCGCTGGCGGCGACCTGCGGAAGATGCGTCACCGCGAACACCTGGTGCGCTGCCCCCAGGGTGCGCAGCGCAGATGCGACCGCGACCGCGGCGGAGCCGCCGATCCCGGCGTCGACCTCGTCGAAGACCATCGTCCCCGGCTCGTCGGTGAGCACCAACCGGATCGCGAGCATCGTGCGGGCGAGCTCCCCTCCGCTCGCCACCTTGGTGAGGGGCAACGGCTCCGAGCCCGGGTTCGCGCACAGCAGGAACGTGACCGCCTCACCCGCCGGGTCCGGATCTGGCCCGCCGACAGAGACGATGACCTCGGCGTGCGGGAGGGCAAGGGTGCGCAGGTGGTCCTCGACGGCCTTGCCGAGTGCGGGAGCCGCCTTTCGGCGCTGGTCCCCCACCTTTCGTTGCTCAGCCAGCAACTTCAGCAGAGCCTTCTCCCTGGCTGAGTTCAGTTCGGCGACCCGCTCCGCGTACCCCGTGAGCTCCGCCAGCCGGGCCGAGGCCTCGGCACCGAAGCGGATGACGTCCGCAAGGGAATCGCCGTACTTGCGCATCAGGTCGCGCAGCAACTGGCGCCGCTCCCGGACGTGGGCCAGACGCTCCGGGTTCTCCTCGGAGGCCTCGGCGGCGGCCCGCAGCTCGGCGAGCACGTCGGAGGCCTCGGCCGAGAGTGCCACGAGCCGCTCCCGCACGCCCGCGAGCCCTTCGAGACTGCCGAGTCCGCGGACGGCGGCACCGATCGAGTCCACTGCGGCATCATCGTCGCCGAGCGCGGCGGCGGCGGCCCACAGGGCGTCGCGGTGCTTGGTGGCATCGGCCAGCAGGTCCTCCTCGCGGCCGAGATCCTCCTCCTCGGAGGCCGACGTGATGGCCGCCCCGAGGATCTCCCCTGCCTGGAACTCGAGCAGGTCGATCTCTCTCGCGCGGGTCTTCTCGTCGCCGCCGAGAGCGGCGAGAGATGCGTCGATCTGGGTGACCTCCTCGCGTGCCTCACGCAGCCCCGACAGGTCGACACCCGCGAACCGGTCGAGTGCCTCGCGCTGCACGGCCGCGCCGAGCAGCCGCTGGTGTGCGTGCTGGCCGTGGATGTCCACCAGGTCCGCGCCGATCTCGGACAACTGCGCGACCGTGGCCATCCGGCCGTCGACGTACGCGCGGGACCGGCCCTCCCGCGCGACCACGCGGGCGAGGATCGTCTCCGTCTCGGCACCGTCGGCGGTCGACGTGACGAACCGCGCCTCCACCCTGGCCTCCTCGCAGCCCGCACGCACGACGCTCGCGTCGGCGCGCGCCCCCACGATGAGGTTGATGGCCTCCACCAGCATCGTCTTGCCCGCGCCGGTCTCGCCCGTGACCACGGTGAACCCGGGCCCGAACGTGAGATTGACACGCTCGATCACGCCGAGATTCTCGATTGCCAGCTCGACGAGCATCAGCGGTCCGCCAGGCCGAACTTGGACTTGAGGATCTGGTGGAAGCGCATGCCCTCGAACCTCACGAAACGAGCCGTCTCCTCTGCTGCGTCCACTTCCACCACGTCCCCCGGCCTGAGTGAGTGCACCAGCTCCCCGTCCACGGCAACATTCACCTGGCGGTGTCCGAGCACCTCGATACGGATGCGCTCGGTGGGGTCGAGCACCAGCGACCTGTCGAACAGCATGTGGGGGGACACCGGCGTGACCAGCAGTGCGCGCATTCGGGGCGACAGGACCGGGCCGCGGGCCGACAGTGAATAGGCAGTGGAGCCAGTCGGCGACGACACGATGAGGCCATCGGCCGCGTAGGTGCTGAACGGCGCGCCGTCGATGTCCACTGCGACGCGCACCGTGTGGCCGGCCTCCTTCTTCTCCACCACGACCTCGTTCAGGGCCCGCCGCTCGCCGAGGAACGACCCCGACGCCCATGTGCGCACGCGCACCAGCATCCGGTCGTCGAGGTGGTAGTCCCTTCCCTCGGCGCCCGACATGAAGAGACGGAGCGCCTCGACTGCCTGCCCCTGCTCGACTGCCGTGAGGTACCCGAGAAGCCCCACGTTGACCCCGATGACCGGCACGGGACGGCCGTCGAGGGTCCGCACAGACCTGAGCATCGTGCCATCGCCCCCCACGGACACGAGAACGTCGATCCCGCCGAGTGCGTCGTCGGCATCAAGCCCGTCGAGTGGCCCTGCCGCCACGAGTGCCGGCACGTCCGCGCCTGCGACCACGGGAACATGCCCGTGCGCCAGGCACCACGAGACGATCTCGCGGCCGGTGCCGACGGCATCCTCGCGGAACCGGTGGAGGGAAATGCCGACACGACCCATGGCTACAACCTACGACCGCCCTGCGTCCCGGAGGTGCAACAGGAACTCGGTGTTGCCGTCCTGGCCCTTCAGTGGCGACTCGATCTCGCCCACCAACAACCAGCCGAGGTCGACGGCCGCCGCGGCGACCTTGTCCACCGACGCCCTGTGCAGCACCGGGTCCGTGATGACGCCGCGGCCGCGTGACGCCTCCTCGCGGCCCACCTCGAACTGGGGCTTGACGAGGAGCACCATCTCGGCGGCGAAGCCGTCCGCCCCGGTCACGAGGCGCGACATCGCGGGCAGGACCATCACGAGCGAGATGAACGACAGGTCGGCCACCAGCAGCGAGCAGGCAAAGGGGAGGTCGCCGGGCCCCATATCCCTGATGTTCGTGCCCTCGCGCCACGTCACGCGCGCATCGGCGGCGATCCGCTCGTGCAGCTGGTTGCGCCCGACGTCCACGGCGAACACCCGTCCTGCCCCGTGCTGGAGGAGACAGTCTGTGAAGCCGCCGGTGGACGAACCGACGTCGATGACCGACCGGCCGGACAAGGCCAGTGAGAAGGATGACACCGCCCCTTCCATCTTCTCCCCACCCCGGCTCACGTACCGGCGCGAGCGGACAATCTCGATCGGTTCGTCGGGTGCCACCAGACGCGATGCCCTCGCAGCTGGGGACCCGGCCACGGTCACAGCATCCTCTTCGATCAGTCGCGCGGCCTCGGAGCGGGAGCCCACGAGCCCGCGCTTCACCATGGCGGCATCCAGCCTGATTCTCACGGCCCGAGCGTAACGACCGCCGTCACCCGCGATGCGGGAGGTTGTCAGGTGAGAACGGCGTCCACCACAGCGGCCAGGTCGGCACCCAGAATGCAGCCGGGCGGTGCGTCACTCGCTGACCCCACTCCCGTAAGGACGAAGCCGAAACGGCACCCGACAGTCCGCGCGAATACCCCATCGGTGGAGACCTTGTCCCCCACCATCAAGAACCTTCCCGGGTCGGTCCCGGGGAACCGTGACAGGACCAGCCGGGCCATCGGCTCGTGCGGCTTTCCCGTGATCACCGGTTCCGCGCCGGCCGCGGTGGCGATCGCGGCGAGCACGGACCCCCCGCCCGGCAGCAGGCCTGTCGGCGTGGGGTACGAGTTGTCGGAGTTGCTGCCCACGAGGCGCGCACCTCCGCGCACCGCGCGCATCGCGTCGGCGAGGACCGTGTAGTCGAACTCGCGGTACAGGCCCACGACCACGTCGCTGTAGTCGTCGGTCCGTCCGGGATGCTCGTGCGCGACGACCACCTCGCAACCTGCGCGTGCGACCTCCTCACGCAGCCCCGCTCCCCCGCACACGAGGACACGCCCGCCGGGCCGCAGGACTGCGCCCGCGGACATCGCCGACGTCACGACACGTCCGCGTGCGTCCAGGCCGATGGCCGCGAGGTGCGCCTCCTGTTCGGCGACGGTCGAGAACGAGTTGTTCGTGACGTAGAGGACCTCCACACCTGCCGCGGCGGCCCGCTGCAGTGCCTCGACAGAGCCGGGTACGGCGCGGTGGGCCAGCCACACCACGCCGTCCAGGTCGCAGAGCAGCACGTCGGGCCGTGCGGTTTTGTCCATCGCCCCCAATCCTGCCACCCTTGGTGCGTGCCCCGCTTCGAACCTTTCCGCGCCGCCCGGTACGCCCTCGGCTCGCCCGAGGACATCGCACCGCTTGTCTCCCCGCCGTACGACGTGTTCGGCGAGGAGGAAAGGGACGCGCTCGCGTCTGCGCACCCGGCGAACATCGTGCGCGTCGACTACCCGGTTGAGCACGACGGCGCGGGACGGTACGACGCGTGCGCGTCCGTCCTCGCGGCGTGGGTCGCCGACGGCACCGTCAGGATCGACGACACCCCATCGTTCACCCTGTACCGGATGGGTTTCGTCGACGACGCCGGGCGCCGCCGCGAGACCGTGGGGGTCATCGGGGCACTCGAGGTGGTGGACGAGGGCGCGGGCGGTGTGCTGCCACACGAACGCACGACCCCGAAGGCCAAGACTGACCGCCTCGACCTCACCCGCGCCACCAAGGCGAACCTGAGCCCGGTGTGGGGACTGTCTCTCACTCCCGGTCTCTCGGCGTTGCTCGCCGCACCGGGCGAGACTGTCGCCCGCACGACCGACACTGCGGGCGTGGTGCACACCGCGGAGAGGGTCACTGACCCCGCGCGCGTCTCGGCCATCGCCTCGGCAGTGTCGTCCAACCCCGTGCTCATCGCCGACGGCCACCACAGGTACGCGATCAGCCGCACATACCGCGACGAGCAACGTGCTGCCGGAGGAACTGGCGCATCTGATCTGGTCATGACGTACGTCGCGGAACTCGTTGCCGAGCAACTCAGCATCGCCGCCATCCACCGCCTCGTGACCGGGCACTCCGCCGAAGAGGTGCTCGAGAGGATCGCGCCGTTCTACGACACCGAAGCCGCGGGCCAGATCGGCCCCGGCACGCTCGCGGGGATGGAGTCCTCGGGGCGGTTGTGCCTGGTGGACCGCACCGGGAACGGGACGTGGCTGGCCCCGCGGGACGGCGCATTCGCGGGAATCCGCGACATGGACAGCGCGCGTCTCGAGCATGCTCTCGGGGACTTGATCGGTTCCGTCTCATACCAGCACGGGGTGAACGACGTGCTGTCCCGCCTCCATGGCGGCGACGCGGACTGTGCGGTGCTCATCCGTCCGGTGTCGCTGCAAGAGATCAGGCGCACGGCGGACACGGGCGAGCTCATGCCCCCGAAGTCGACTTTCTTCACGCCAAAGTTGCTGACCGGCATGGTGTGGCGCCCGCTGGCACCCTGAGCCCGGCCAGGCTGCGGGTCAGGTGATCGACGCGGCGTAGATCCCGGCGATGGTGGCGTCGAGCACGGAGTCGAACTCGGCATCACTCTGCTGGGCAGACAGGCCCTCGGACAGTGCCCGCGAGAAGCTGGCGATCATGCCCTTGTTGCGGGAGAGGCGGGAGTTCGCGTCCTCGCGGCTGTAGCCGCCGGACAGTGCCACGACCCTGACGACCCGCGCGTGCGACACGAAGTCTGCGTACAGGTTGTCCGTGTCCGGGAGCGTGAGCTTCAGCATCACCGGCTGGTCGGCCCCGAGCGTGTCCAGGTGCGCAGCGATCGATGAATGCAGGATCGCCTCGGCATCGGCCTTGTCGGGGATGTTGATGTCCACCTCCGGCTCGATGATCGGCACGAGACCATGGCCGATGATCTGCCTTGCGACCTCGAACTGCTGCGCCACGACGGCCTCGATGCCCGCCGTGCTCGCTGCCTTGATGACCGAGCGCATCTTGGTCCCGAAGATGCCCTTCGCCACGCCCTTTGCGCACAGCGCGTCGAGGTCGGGCATCGGCTTCATGACCTGCACGCCGTCCGCTTCGTCAGCAAGCCCCTTGTCGACCTTCAGGAACGGGATGACCTTCTTGCGGCTCCACAGGTACTCCGCGGAGCCGAGTCCCTCGATCTGGCGGTCCATGGTGCCCTCGAAGAGAATCGCCCCCAGCACCCGGTCACCGTTGAACGCGGGGCTGAGGATCATGCGGGTGCGCATGGCGTGCATCAGGTCGAACATCTGCTCGTCACCCGAGTACGTGGACTCCTCGATGCCGTACAGACGAAGCGCCTTCGGTGTGCTCCCGCCGCTCTGGTCGAGTGCCGCGATGAACCCCTTTCCCTCGCGCATGCGCGTCAGTTGCTCGTTGTTCATGTCTGCACCTCTTGTTGCCTGGCTGGGGGACCAGCCCACAATAATCAGCGCTCCGTGAGACCGTCCGCGAATCCCCGCAGGTACCTGTCCACCTGGCCCGGCCTGCGCACCACGGCAACCCTGCCTGCGCGCACGTCGGTGCGTGCCGCGAGCCCGCCACCGGCCGCGAAGAATCTCTTGTTCACGGAACCAAAGACGACAACCCTGGTCCCGGCCGCCAGCGGGTTCTCCCCCTCCTGGGTGACGGGCACCACACTGCGTCCGTCAGGCAGCCTGCAGACGACATCGAACGACGTGAACACCCGGCCGTCCCCAGTCTCGGTGACGGTGGCTTCACGACTGACCTCACCCACGATCACCACCGCATTCACGTCTGCGGGCTGCTTCTTCCTGTCTTCCATCACTGACCTCCTTGCGGGGTCATGTGGAGCGTCAGCTGCCCAGGGCGGCAAGCCTCTCGACGACATCGGCGAAACCGGGCTCGTGCAAGGCGACCCGCTCGAAGAACGTCCGTGCCTCGATCACGTTGCCGAGACGGTCATGCAGGTTGCCCACCACGTACCACTGGCGGAGATGGTGCTCAGCAGGACGCTTCACGTCGTTCGCGGACTTCTCCATGAACGAGAGCGCCTCCAGCAGGTGCCCCCTGTCCGCGAGCGATCCCGCCTGGACAATCCGCGCCTCTGCCATCAACTCCGGGTTGGGAGATGCCGCTGCGACCTCTTTCCACAGTTCCTCGACGCGGGAATGGTTGCCGAGCGCACGGTGGCAGTCAGCGAGGACCGCATGGTTGAAGATCCAGTCCGGGTTCAGCTCGAGCGCCCGCTCCAGAGCCTCGGTCGCACGCTTCCACTGACCGGCCCTGTACAGGCACAGCCCGTGCATCTCGTGCACCGCCGCCACATCTGAGTACTCCTTGGCCATCGGCCCCAGGATTTTGCGGGCCTCCTCGTAGCGGAATGCCTCGAATGCCTGTAGTGCCGCCTCGTACCTCTTCACGGCACGCCCTGCAGCCCTGCCGCCGAGCGCCCTCTCGAACTCCTCGATCACGGAATCAAGAGCCCGGACCTCCTTGCGACCGCCCTTCTGGGCACGGCCAGTTGCCCGCGAACGGACACCGGTCGACTGCCGCCGCGGGCGCGTCGACGAACCCTCGTCCACCCACACCTCGGTCGACCGTTCAGGCGGTCGTGACGGCTCCAGGTTCGTGCGACGACCCCCGGTGCGGCGCCGGACCTCCTGGGAGCGCCGTTCCTTCTCGGTGCGTGGCTCGCGCTCCTCCCAGAACGGCCCATCATCGTCATTACGGCGCGGCCTCGACGGCCGATCACGGTCATCGAACCTCCGCGGCCGGTCATCATCACGACGCGGCCTGGATGGTCTGTCACGGTCATCGAACCTCCGCGGACGATCATCATCACGGCGCCGCCTCGACGGCCTGTCATCATCACGACGGGGCCTCGAGGGTCGGTCGTCATCGCGGCGCGGCCTGGATGGCCTGTCACGGTCATCGAACCTCCGCGGCCTGTCGTCATCACGGCGGGCCCTGGACGGCCTGTCACGGTCATCGAA
>JBJTCK010000039.1:0-28706 GCA_046091825.1 Actinomycetota bacterium
CTCCCTGACCGTGCGCGAGAACCTGGAGATGGGCTGCTTCCTGCGCCCCGACTACTGGCGAGCGGACTTGGCGAGGGTGCCGAGGTACAGCTCGATGACCTTGGGGTCCTTCAGCAACTCACGACCGGTCCCGGTGTAGGCGTTGCGGCCCTGGTCCAGCACGTAGCCGCGGTCGACCACCTGCAGGCAGCGGTTCGCGTTCTGTTCCACCATCAGGATGGCCACGCCTGACTCGTTGATCCGGCGGCACTGGATGAACACCTGGTCCTGCAGCGCCGGGGCGAGACCGGCTGACGGCTCGTCAAGCAGCAGCACGGTGGGCTTCATCATCAGCGCACGGCCCATCGCCACCATCTGGCGCTCGCCGCCGGAGAGCGAGCCCGCCCGCTGCTCCATGCGCTCGCCCAGGCGGGGGAACATCTCCACGGCGTAGGCCAGTCGCTCGTCCAGTAGGTCGGGGCGCAGGAAGCAGCCCATCTCCAGGTTCTCGCGCACGGTCAGGGAGGGAAAGACGTTGCGGGTCTGCGGCACGAAGCCCACGCCGCGGGCGACGAGCTCGTACGGCTTCATGCCGGTGATCTCGTCGCCGTTCAGGCGCACGTGCCCGCTACGGACGTTGACGAGGCCGAGCACCGCCTTCAGCAGCGTGGACTTGCCGGCCCCGTTCGGGCCGATGATGCCCACGAACTCGCCCTCGGCGACCGTGAGGTCGCAGCCGTTCAGGATGTTCACCTCGGGCACGTACCCGGCGATGACGTTCTCGACGTCGATGACGTTGCCGGCCATCAGTTGTCCCCCAGGTCCGAGTCGTGGTGCGCGCCGAGGTAGGCGTCGATGACGGCCTGGTTCGCGCCGATGTCGTCGGCCGTCCCCTCGGCGATCACGGCACCCTCTGCCATCACGATGATCCAGTCGCTGATCTCGCGCACCATGTCCATGTCGTGCTCCACGAAGAGCACGGTGCGGTCCTCGTTGCGGAGTCACTTGATGTGCTCCAGCAGGCTCTGCTTGAGTGCTGGGTTCACGCCGGCCATCGGCTCGTCGAGCATGACCATGTCGGGCTCCGACATGAGCGCCCGCGCCATCTCCAGCAGCTTGCGCTGGCCGCCCGAGAGCCCGCCGGCCAGTTCGTCGCGCATGTGCGCCAGGTTGAACCGCGCCAGCAGTTCCTCGGCACGCACGGTGATCTCGGCCTCCTGGCCGCGCCACAGCGGGGCGAAGAGCCCGCGGAAGATGTTCTCGCCCTTCTGGTTGGCCGCACCGAGGCGCATGTTCTCGATGACGGTCATGCGGGAGAGGGCCTTCGTCAACTGGAACGTGCGCACCATGCCGAGCCGGGCCACCTTGTGCGCGGCCACGCCGTCCAGGCTGTGCCCGTTGAACACCGACGTGCCCGAGTCCGGGGCGTCGAAGCCGGTGAGCAGGTTGAAGAAAGTCGTCTTCCCGGCGCCGTTCGGGCCGATGAGCGCGGTGATCTTGTTGCGGGGCACCTCCACGTGCTCCACGTCCACGGCGACAAGACCGCCGAAGGCTCGCCTGACCCCGTCGACCACGAGGATCGCGTCGTCCTTCGTGGAACCCGGGACGGGGCGGTACGGGGAGGTCTCAGCGGACATCGAACGCCTGCTCCCTCTTGTCGCCGAAGATCCCCTGGGGCCGCGCGATCACCAGGACAGCAAGCGCGAAGCCGGCCACGATGTAGCGGATCTGGGAGAAGTTGTTGTCGTCGACCAGCCACGCGGGGATGAGGGGCGTGGGGTCCTGCGGGGTGACCCTGGTGGCCTGCTGCAGGGTGATGTCCACGAACTGGACCACGAAGAGGAAGATCATCGTGCCGATGATCGGCCCCTTGGCGCGCGCGACACCGCCGAGGATGATGATCGTGTAGCAGAAGAACGTGAAGGTGGTGGAGAAGTCCTGCGGCTGGGACGACTGCTTGTCGAGCACCAGCCACATGCCGCCGATCGCGCCGATGAAGCCGCCGATGACGAGGCTCTGCATCTTGTAGGCGAAGATGTTCTTGCCGAGGCTGCGCGCGGCGTCCTCGTCCTCGCGGATGCTCTTCAGCACGCGGCCCCACGGGCTGCGCATCAGGGCCCAGATGCCGGTGGAGACCAATGCCACCAGAACCCACCCGGTGACCAGCAGCCACAGGCGGTACCCGTCCACCTTCTGGGCCCACAGGGTGACGCCGTCGTCGGGGAACGGGTTGATGTTCTCCATGAACCGGGTGAACCCCTGCAGCCCGTCGTTGCCGCCGGTCAGCCACGTGAAGCGCACCGAGTTGAGGAACAGGCGGATGATCTCGGCGACCGCGATGGTGACGATCGCGAGGTAGTCGGAGCGGAGACGGAGCGTGGGGATGCCGAGCAGGAGGGCCAGGATGACCGAGAGAAAGACCACGAGGAGCATCGCGAGCGGCCACGGCCAGTCGTAGCGGCTGATCGGGATGGACAGCGAGTACGCGCCGACGGCGGCGAACCCGGCCTGGCCGAAGTTGAGCAGGCCGGTGTACCCGAAGTGCACGTTCAGGCCGGACGCCACGAGGATGTAGGCGACCGCGTTCGCACTGATCGCGGTGTAGAGGGAGTTCGACAGGATCAGGTCCCAGCTCATCCGATTCTCTCCTTCTTGCCGAGGAAGCCCTGGGGGCGCACGAGCAGGATGACGACGAGCGTGATGAGCGCGCCGAGTGTCTTCAGTTCGACCACGTTCGGGAAGACCCACGTCCAGAGCTCCGTGAACATCCCGATCACGAAGGCGCCGAGGAGGGCCCCGAACGGGTTGCCCAGGCCGCCGACGGTGATCGCGGCGAACATGAGGAGCAGCAGGATGTTGCCCATGTCCCACTGCACGCCGGTTGCGGCGCCCAGCATGACCCCGCCCAGGCCGGCCAGCGCGCCGCCGATCAGCCAGACGGTGAGGATGATCCGGTTGGTGTTGATGCCGGTGGTGGAGGCCAGGTCAGGGTTGTCCGAGACCGCCCTGATGGCCTTGCCGAGCCGGGCCCGCATGAGGAAGAGCGACACGCCGACCACGACCACCGCGGACACTGCCATGATGCCGAGGTCGCGCGGGGTCACGCCGAACGGGCCGAAGTCGATCTCGGGGTCGCCCACGTACTGGCGGTACCGGCGGTTGCGGCCGCCGAAGAAGAAGAGGTACACGTACCGGATGCCGATGGCCATGCCGATCGACACGATGGTCATGGAGGTGAGGCTGATCCCGCGCCGTCGGAGGGGCTGCCAGACCTGTCGCTCGAAGCCGCCGGCCATGATGGCCGAGGCCAACACGCCGAACGGCGCGGCGAGCAGCAGGTGGATCCTCGGCCCGGACTGGTTCAGCCAGAAGGCGACGAGGGCACCGACCGTCACGATCTCGCCGTGGGCGAAGTTGGTCAGGCCCGTGGTGCCGTAGATGAGGGACAGCCCGATCGCGCACATGGCGATGATGAGGCTGTATTTCAGGCCGTTCACGAGGGTCTGGGGCAGCAGTTCCCAGCGGTTCACGACCGCCCTCCGTGCGTCACCCACGAAGAAACTGACGGACTTGGCGCCGGACCCGATGGTGACGCCGCTCGCGAAGTCCACGGAGATGACGGTGGGGGACTCTGGGCTCGCCTCCACGCCGGTGGGCAGGCTTGCGACGTCCAGGCTGACCTCGTAGGCGCCCTCCTTCGGGACCTTGAGGGTGACTTTGCCGCTTGCGTCCGCGGAGCCCTCGGCAGTGCCGGCAGGGCCGACCGCCCGGATGCGGACTCCGCTCACCGGCAGGCGCTCCACGCCGTCCTCGGTCTCGCGCTGCTCGGTGACTGAGGCGATGATCTCTCCCTCCTCCGCGGCCGCCGAGGCATGGGCGGCGAACAGGGGGGACACGAGGGAGAACCCGAACACGGCAAGGAGGCCGCGCAGTGCCATGCGACGCCGTCTCGTCACCGTGTGTTCGCGTCGTGGGCCCATGCAACCTTCGTCCTGGCCGGGGCCCCTGCTAGACAGAACCCCGCAATGGTCCGCCTCACAATAGTGCCGCCTGCCTTCCGCCCATGATTCCGTGGGGCTCCCGGTGAGCGCCCGATGAGCCGGGGGCGCCGCGTCACCCTTGCGCACCCCGCACTCGGCGTGGTCACGGCATCGGTGCTGTTCGGCACGTCGGGCACGGCGCGTTCGTTCGCCCCCGGGAGCGCCTCGTCGCTGTCCGTGGCGGGAGTCCGTCTCATGGTGGGCGCCCTGCCCCTGCTGGCGTACGGGCTTGCCACTGACAGGCGCAACAGGCCCCGGCTGCGGGCGGAGGCGGTGGCGGCTGGGGCTGCCATGGCGCTGTTCCAGGTCTGCTTCTTCAGTGCGATGGAGCACTCCGGGGTCGCGGTCGGCACGATGCTCACGATCGGCAGCGGCCCGGTCATCGTCGCGGCCATCGACACCGTTGCCGGCCGGCGGCCGACCGGGCGCGTGCTTACCGCGCTTGCTGCCGCGCTCGCGGGGCTCGCGATGCTCGTGCTCGGGTCACCGCCCGAGGGTGACACTTCGTTCTCGCCCGCCGGCCTGTTCTTCGGTCTCGCTGCCGGCGCCTGCTACGCCGTGTACACGCTGCTGTGCAAGCGACTGCTCGATGCCGGATGGAGCGGCACCTGGACGATGGCGTGGTCGTTCGTCGTGGCGGCGGTGTTCGCGACAGGATTCGTGGTGCCGTCGTCACTCGAGTGGCTGGGCACGCCGAGCGGGCCGGTCACCGTCGGCTACCTCGGTCTCGTCACGATCTCTGCCGCGTACCTGCTCTATGCGCGCTCGCTCTCCAGGCTGACGGGGTCGACTGTGGTCACCTTGACCCTGGTGGAGCCGGTGACAGCCACGACCCTCGGTGCGCTCGTGCTGGACGAACGGATCACTGCCGTCAGTTGGGCGGGTGCGGCAGTCGTCGTGGCCGCACTCGTCGTCGCCGGCACCTCGACTTCGTCTGCCTGACGAGAACTATCTGGCGGGATCCATCTGACGGGCTCTATCTGAAGAGGTGTCTGGTCACGGTCGGCCCGCGCCCTGGCGCTCCACCGTGTCGAGGAACCTGCGCACCGCATCGGCGTTCTCCCGTCGCCACGTGGCGACGACACCTCCGTCGGTGCTGGACAGCAGCCTCGTGATGAGGGGGTCGAACACGTCGCGCTGCGCGGCGAGGAACACGGCGGTGTCCATGCCGAGCTGTTCCCTCAGCATCAACTTCACGAGCAGCTCGGTGCGCGCGTCGCGCAGGTGCGCCACCGGTGTGTCCAGCCAGCGCCGAGAGTGCCGCCGGCCGCCGGCCGTCGCCGACACAGTTACCCTGTCGGCGCCGCCCCCGTCGCGCGGGGGCCCGCGCCTGGCGTGTCCCTCCTCCACGATCGCATCGATCGCGCGGTACGTGAGCTGTCTCGACAGGGACCAGGCACGGCCGATGCGCCCCCCGGGGGAGAGCTCGCGCTGCAGTGCCCAGCCGTGCCGCGGCTCGGCAACGACGAGCGCCAGCACGACCTCGCGGGCAAGAGTCGGGTCGGACCTGGCCATGCGGCGAGGCTACGCACCGTTGCCGAAGTAGTCAATAACTGACTACCATCGACTCGTGCGCCGCACTGTTGTCATCCCTGTCGTCTTCTGCGCATTGATGCTCCCGTCATGCGGGGGAACCTCTGGGGACGGCGCACAGTCTGCGTGCCCGTCCGGGGAGGGCACATCGCTGACAGTCCTCGCCGCAAGTTCCCTGGGTCCGGCGCTCGAGGGCATCGGCGAGGAGTTCGTCGCGGCGTCCGGGTGCGAAGTCGACCTCCGGGTCAGCCTTGGTTCGTCCACCGCGCTCGCAGGCCAGATCCTCGGCGGGGCACCGGCCGACGTGTTCGTCGCTGCAGGGGAGAGTGCCGTGCGCACGGTGACCGAGGGGCTCGGGACGACCGGCGCGCCGCGTGTCGTCGCCTCGAACACCGCCGCAGTGATGACGCGTGACCCGGCCGTCACCGGTGTGGAGGACCTCGCCGCGGTGTCAGGGCGGGGGACCGCGGTCGGTCTGTGCGTGGCGAGCGCCCCGTGCGGTGCCCTCGCCGACGACGTGATCGGGACGGCACTGCCCGGCATCACCCGCGCGGGCATCGTGACCACCGAGGTGCCGTCAGCGGCCGACCTGCGGGCAAAGATCGTCATGGGCGAGATTGACGCCGGCATCGTCTTCGTCAGCGACTGCACGGGCACGTCTGCGCCCGTGCGGTGCGTGGGGATCCCCGCTGCACTGAACTCCAGGGTGACGTACACGGCCGTGCCGCTTGTCGCGGACGGTGCCGCCGGGAGATTCGTCGATTTCCTCGCCTCGCCTGCAGGTGCCTCCGTGCTCACGGGCCACGGGTTCGGGGCACCGTGAGCACCGCACGCGGTTCGCGCACGCTCGGCGCGCTCGCCTTCGCGGCGGGCGCGTTCGTCGTGCTCCCGTTGCTCGGTGTGGCTGTGCGTCTCCCGTGGGGAGACGCATGGTCACTGGCGACATCGGAAACAGCCCGGCGCGCTGCACTCGTCTCGTTGCAGACCTCCGTCGTCGCGGCGGTCCTCGCCGCGCTGACCGGCGTGCCGCTCGGGTGGTGGCTGGCGCGCACCCGTCTCCGCGCGGCCGGCCTGGTGCGTTCGGTCATCGTGATGCCGATGATCCTCCCGCCCGTGGTCGCGGGCATCGCCTTGCTGTCGGTGTTTGGCCGGCGCGGCATCATCGGCCAGCACCTGCTGGAGTGGTGGGGCATCAGCATCCCGTTCACCCGCACCGCCGTGGTGCTCGCGCAGGTCTTCGTGTCGCTCCCGTTTCTCGTGCTCGCGGTGGAGTCGGCGTTTCGGCAGCTGGATGCTGGCCTGGAGGATGCCGCCCGCACCCTCGGGGCGTCGCCGCTGCGGGTCTTCCTCACCGTCGCCCTCCCGGGCGCCCGCCCGGCGGTCATCGCCGGCATCGCGCTCGCATGGGCGCGCTCGCTCGGCGAGTTCGGCGCGTCGATCACGTTCGCCGGCAGCTTCCCCGGCCGCACCCAGACCCTCCCGATGTCGGTCTACGAACTGGTCAGCACCGACTACCCGGCCGCTCTTTCCGTTTCCTTCGCGATGATGCTCGTGTCCGTGCTCATCATCGCGTCGCTGCGCGGCCGCTGGATGGTGGCGCGGTGACGCTCGTCTTCGATGCCTCGTTCGGCCGCGGCGGGTTCAGCCGGCACGCCACTTTCGAGGTGCCGCCGGGAAGTGTCCTCGGTCTCGTCGGCGCGAACGGCAGCGGGAAGTCGACGCTGCTGCACACGGTCGCGGGGATCGACCGCGTGCTCGCCGGGCGCATCGAACTGGAGGGGCGGGTGCTGGACGATGGGGAAGTCTTCGTGGAGCCGCAGGACCGGCGCTGCGTGGTCGTGTTCCAGGACCTCCGCCTGTTCCCCACGATGACCGTGCTCGAGAACGTGGCGTACGGGCCGCGTTGCCACGGCGCACCGCGCGCCGACGCGCACGCGAGGGCACACGAGGCTCTCGAGCGGGTCGGGCTTGCCGGGTTCGGGGCGCGCAAACCAGGCGGGCTGAGCGGAGGCGAGCGCCAGAGGGTCGCGATCGCCCGGGCCGTGGTCACGAACCCCGAGGTTCTGCTGCTGGACGAACCCTTCGCCGCCGTCGACGCGGAGTCGCGGCCGGGCCTGCGGGAGGTGCTGCGCGATGTGCTCGCGGGGTCCGGGGCGCGGACGGTGATCGTGTCCCACGATGCCGCGGACATCCAGGACCTCGCGGGCGCGGTCGTGCGGCTGTAGCCCGGCGCGGAGAATTCACCGTCGCGTTCACCTGCAGTTCACCGTCAGGACGGTTCGGCGTCAGACGGCACTGGGACACTTGTGCCCGTGTCCGACACCGCACTGACCCCGGAACGTCGCGACGTGGTGATCCGTCACTCCACGGTCGACCGCGTGTTCCGCGGCTTCGTGTCCGTGAACGCACTCGTCTCGCTGGTCATCCTCGCTCTCATCTCCGGCTTCCTGCTGTACCGAGGTTTCGAGGTCTTCAGGGACTTCGGGCTCTCCTTCATCACCACCGAGAAGTGGGAGATGCTCGACCCTGCTGACCCCTCCACCGCGACGTTCGGCATTGCCGCGATGCTCGTGGGGTCCGTCGTCTGCTCGCTGATCGCCGTCGTGTTCGCCGTGCCGTTCGCCATCGCCACGGCACTCTTCATCGAGTACTACGCACCGAAGTCCGTGAAGCCGTTCCTCACGGGCGTGCTCGACTTCGTCGCGGCCATCCCCTCCGTGATCTACGGGGTGTGGGGCTATGCGGTCCTGCTGCCTGTCGTCACCGGCTGGTCCGTCTTCCTGGAGCGGAACCTCGACTTCCTCCCGTTCATCGACGTCCCGGAACTGATGTTCGGGCGGTCGCCCTTCATGGCGGGCCTCTTGCTGGCGCTCATGATCCTGCCCATCGTCACCTCGGTCGCCAGGGAGGTGTACAGCCAGGCCCCGCGCGACCTCATCGACGCGACGTACGCGCTTGGGGGCACGCGCTGGGGTGCGATCCGCACGGTCATCATGCCGTTCGGCCGCAGCGGTCTTGTCGGTGGCACGATGCTCGGGCTGGGCCGTGCGCTCGGCGAGACGGTCGCGGTGTACCTCACCCTGAACCTCGTCTTCGACATCAACCTCAAGATCCTCTTCTCCGCGGGGGGCAACGTGGCGTCGATGATCGCCACGAAGTTCGGCGAGGCATCGCCGTACGAACTGAAGGGCCTGATGGCGGCCGGCCTCGTGCTCTTCATGGTCACCCTGCTCGTCAACCTTCTCGCGACAGCCGTGGTCAACAGGTCGAGGAAGATCGCATGACCGCCGCGGCAGACGCGACCCTCGTTCCCGTGCCGGCGCCGGTCCGCCCGTGGAAGCGCACCGGCCAGACGGTCACGCGCACAGGAGCCATTGCGGTGCTCTCGGTCGCCGTCTCGGTGTCTCTCAACGCGGCCACCGACCTCGACGGCATCCTGGGGCTGTACCTCGGACTTGCCGTCGCACTGCCGGTGCTGACCCTTCTCGAGGCCGTGCGGCACGGACGGAACCTCGCCGTGGACAGGTTCGCCGCCTCCCTCGTCAGTGTGGCATTCGCCGCTGTCATCATCCCGTGGGTGTCCATCGTGCAGACGGTGTGGACGAACGGCTCGAAGGCGTTCCACAGCAGGTACCTCACGGACGACATGCGCATCACTCCCTCCAGTGACGCCCTGAACCTGGGAGGGGTGCGGCACGCGGTCATCGGGACCCTCCTCATGGTCCTCGTCGCCACGGCGATTGCGGTGCCTCTCGGCATCCTCAGTGCCGTCTACATCGTGGAGATCAAGGGCCGCCTGGCAGGGCTGGTCCGCTTCCTCACGCAGGCGATGAGCGGCGTCCCCTCGATTGTGGCGGGGCTGTTCATCTACTCGACGGTGGTGATCTTCTTCAAGGGGTTCAGTGCCACGGCCGGTGCACTCGCGTACGTGATCCTGATGCTCCCCACCGTGTCGCGCACCGCGGAGGAGGTGCTGAAGCTCGTGCCTGACGACCTGCGGTCCGCCAGCTATGCCCTCGGTGCCAGCCAGGCCCGCACCACGTTCAGGGTGGTGCTCCCCACCATCGCATCGGGCCTGGTCACGTCGGCCATCCTCGGGGTGGCCCGCGTCGCCGGCGAGACCGCACCGCTCATCCTGACTGCCTCGTACTTCGTCGCGACCAGCGTCGACCTCGGGGCACCCATCGCGAGCCTCCCGATCTACATCTTCCAGAACATCGGCCTCGGCGACGCGAATGCGACGACGCGCGCATGGGGCGGCGCCCTCGTGCTGCTCGGCCTGATCCTTGTCCTGTTCGTGCTGGCCCGGACGGTCAGCGCCCGTCTCACGAGAAAGAGGAAGCCATGACCGAATCGAACCCCGAGGTCATCACGACTGCCGTGCCCACGGAGACCATCGTCGTGGAGGACCGCACGCGGCGCAGTGCCGACAACCTCGTCGTCGGCGAGACGGCGGACAAGGGGGGACTCGAGGCCCGCGGGCTCCACGCCTGGTTCGACAAGCACCATGCCCTCGCCGACGTCAGCCTGCACTTCCCGCGAAACACCGTGACCGGTCTCATCGGCCCGTCGGGCTGCGGCAAGTCGACGTTCCTCCGCATGCTGAACCGCATGCACGAGTTCATCCCCAGGTCGGCCATGGCCGGCGAGGTGCTCTTCGAGGGCGAGGACATCTACGACCCGGGCGTCAACCCGATCGAGATCCGCCGCCGCATCGGCATGGTGTTCCAGAAGCCGAACCCGTTCCCCGCCATGAACATCGGCGAGAACGTGGTGGCCGGCCTCAAGCTCGCGAAGGTCAAGGTCGCGGACAAGGACGCCCTCATCGAGGAGTGCCTCACCCGGGCCGGCCTGTGGAAGGAAGTGAAGGACCGCCTGAAGGCCCCCGGCGGTTCGCTTTCGGGTGGTCAGCAGCAGCGCCTGTGCATCGCGCGGTCGCTCGCCCTGAAGCCTGACGTGCTCCTGCTCGACGAGCCGTGCTCCGCACTCGACCCGGGGTCCACCCTGAGGGTCGAGGAGACCATCGTGCAGCTGTCGGAGACGATGACCATCGTGATCGTCACCCACAACATGCAGCAGGCCGCCCGCGTCAGCGACTACTGCGCGTTCTTCCTCTCGGACGGCGGCCCGGGCCGGCTGGTGGAGGCCGACCTCACGAGCAACATGTTCTCGAACCCCCGCGACTCGCGCACTGCCGACTACGTGCAGGGCAGATTCGGCTGATCACCGGTTCACCATCTGTTCACTGAACCGTCCCTGGCGGTTCAGTGGGGTGAGGGATTGGCGTCAGGTCGGGTGCGTACCTTCTCGGCGGGACAACCACTTACCCCAAGGAGAACACCCCAATGAAACTTCGTCGTCAACTCGTGGTGGCAGCGGCACTCGCCGTGGCCAGCACCGCAGGAGTCGCGGCCCCCGCGAGCGCAGCGGCCGTCGGTGGCGGTGGCGCCACCTTCCTCGCGAACATGATGGACATCTGCGCCGCGCAGTACAACCGCAACACGGCGTTCAACACCGGCAACGACACCGTCACCTACGCGTCGGTCGGGTCGTCCTCCGGCAAGACCGGTTTCGCGAACGGCACCTACAAGTTCGGCGGCTCGGAGTCCGCGTACTCGAGCGGCGCACCGGCGAACCTGGTGTACGTGCCGCTCGTGGGCGGGCCGATCGGCATCGGGTACCGCGTGGACGGCATCTCCCCGGCAGGTGCCCAGGTGCGCCTGACAGGTGAGCTCGTCGCGAAGATCTTCGCCGGCCAGATCACGAACTGGAACGACCCCGCAATCGCAGCGGTGAACAAGGCCACCACGGTCGCCAAGAAGCTGAAGGCCACGAAGGACGGTGTCACCGTCTCCGTGAAGAAGGTCGCCTCCAACGTGCAGATCAGCATCTCCATGACGAAGGCCGCCGCGACCAAGTACCGCAACGCGAAGGTCTCCGTCACGAAGACGACGCTCGGCAAGGACACCGAGTCGGTGCTGTCGCAGAAGTACACGAAGGCGATCTCGAAGAGCACCCCGTACGCCGCGAACACCTCGTTCACCGTCAAGGCGGGCAAGACCACCGTCGGCATCCTCGCGGTCGAGGCCGCGAAGGACGGCGAGACGATCACCTTCCCGGACCTCACCATCAAGCCGGTGTACAGGTCGGGCGGCTCGGGCACCACGAACAACTTCGCCAACTACATGAACAAGGCATACCCGGCAATCTGGACCAAGGCCACGAACGACACGTTCACCACGGCCTTCCCGGGCTCCAGCGTGCCCGCGACGTTCCAGTCCGCTTCCGGCAACGAGGGCGTCTCGAACCTGGTGCGCGACACCAACGGCGGCATCACCTACGCGGAGGTCTCGTACCTCGACGAGCGCAGCGTGAAGGCAGCAGCCGTCCAGAACCCGGGCGGCCGTTACGTGGCCCCGTCGCCGACGACCTCGTCGCTCTGGTTCGAGGGTTCCACCGTGGCAGCCGATGGGCTGGTGACCCAGGACTACGCCTACACAGCTGCTGACGCGTACCCGATCAACGCCATCTCGTACGGCCTGGCCAGTTCTGCTGCCAGCACGGACTCGGCGAACGTGAAGCGCTTCTTCAGCTACTTCCTGAACCAGTGCGCACCGAAGAACGCTGAGGGCGCCGGTTACACCCCGCTCACCGGCGCGTTCCTCGCGAAGGCACTCGCCCAGGTCGCGAAGCTGAACGGCGGCGCATAACCGACGACCCCCAGTCGAGGGAAAGGGCCCGGGCGCAAGCCCGGGCCCTTTTCGATGTCCCGGGCGCAAGCCCGGACTCGTGCCCGAGCTGTTGTCCCGGGCGCAAGCCCGCGGCGGTGGGAAACTTGTGCCATGGCTGAGATCGAGATCGTGAACCCCGCAACCGGCGAGACGGTCGGCACCGCGCCGAACCATTCCACCGCCGAGTGTCTGGAGGCAGTTGATGCCGTTGCGGCGGCTTTCCCCTCGTGGCGCGCCACGGCGCCGCGCGCCCGCGGCGAGGTGCTGCGCAGGGCGTTCGAGCTGATGATCGCCGAGCAGGAGGATCTCGCCCGGCTGATCGTGCGCGAGAACGGCAAGGTCCTTGCTGATGCGCGCGCCGAGGTCGCGTACGCGGCCGAGTTCTTCCGCTGGTTCGGCGAGGAGGCCGTGCGCATCGACGGCGACCTGCGTCGCGCCCCGAACGGCACGAACTGGCTGGCGGTCACGCGCGAGCCGGTGGGTCCGGCCCTGTGCATCACCCCGTGGAACTTCCCGGCGGCCATGGCCACGCGCAAGATCGGCCCGGCACTCGCTGCCGGTTGCACGGTGGTGCTGAAGGCGGCGGGGGAGACCCCGCTCACGGCGTATGCGGTCGAAGGCATCCTGCGGCGGGCCGGCCTGCCGGAGAATGTGGTGCGGGTGGTCACTCCGGTGCCTCCGGGCGAGGCCGTGGAGGCGATGCTGGCATCAGGGAGGATCCGCAAGCTCTCGTTCACCGGCAGCACGCGCGTGGGGTCCCTGTTGCTCGGCCAGGCCGCGGCGAGGATCATCAACTGCAGCATGGAACTGGGCGGCAACGCACCGTTCGTGGTGTGCGATGACGCGGATGTGGACGCGGCCGTTGACGGGGCGATGATCGCCAAGATGCGCAACGGTGGCGCCGCCTGCACCGCGGCCAACAGGTTCTTCGTGCACCGCGCCGTGGCCGACGAGTTCACGCACAAGTTCACCGCGCGCATGTCCGCCCTCGTCCTCGGCGACGGCCTCACAGACGGGACCACCCTCGGGCCCCTCGTGTCGGCCACCCAGCAGGCCAGGGTCGCCGGCCTCGTCGACCTTGCGGTGGCCTCCGGTGCGGAGGTGCTGTGCGGCGGCACGGTGACGCCGGCCCCGATGCACGGCCACGCGGCGACGGTGCTCGGCAATGTCTCCCCGGACAACCCCGTGCTCCGCGAGGAGATCTTCGGCCCGGTCGCGCCCGTCGTCACCGTCGACGACATCGAGTCGTCGGTGCCCCTCTTCAACAGCGTGGACCACGGGCTGGTCAGCTACGTCTACACCCGCGACGTCGCCAGGGGCATGCGGATCGCCGGAGCGCTCGAGACCGGCATGGTGGGGCTGAACCGCGGGCTCGTCAGCGACCCGGCGGCCCCGTTCGGCGGCGTGAAGCAGTCGGGCATCGGGCGGGAGGGTGCCCACGAGGGCCTGCTCGAGTTCTGCGAGACGAAGTACGTCTCCGTCGAGTGGTGAGAGTCGGCGCGGCCCCTCAGTGGGCGTCGCGCCTGTGCGCACCCAGGTTGTCGCGCCCGAAGTCGTTCACGGGGTCCCGCAGGACAGTGTGGACGTGGTTGCCGTCACGGGTGGTGTTGTCGTACTCGGCGAGGAACCGGGGGCCCTGCAGCCGGTAGTAGTGGGGACGGCCGCTCCCGGTGCTCCCTGCCCACGCAAAATGGACGAGGTCGAACGACGCGCCGATACGGTCGTGCACGGCGGTGGCGACGTCATCGGGCAGTCGGTCCACGTAGGTGCCGATGAGTGCCCGCAGGTCAGACCTCTGGCTCTCGGACATCGAAGCGGCGGGCAATCCGGCGGGCACCTGGCGGTACCGCACCGCTTCGACGTGGCCGGGCTCGAGTCCGATCTTTGTCTCCTCTGTCTGCTGGATGGTGTCCACCAGCCGGGCGAGCTCCCCGGTGAACTCGTCGCGCCAGACCAATGCGAGGGGGAGCGGCCCGTCACCGTCGGAGAGAACTGCGCGGTTCGCCCCCACAAGGTCGACCGGTGGCACCGGTGACACGACTGCGGCCGCTGCCTGCGCGCTGTCGAGCGACGAGAGAAGGTCACGTGCGATGTCCTCGCACGCCGCGAGTGGACGGAGCAGACGGCCGCCGAGCAACGGCGACGACGCCGGGTCGGCGCCGAGGAAGAACGGCGTGCCTGACACGACCTCGCCGTTCAGCACCGTGTGGTTGACGGACACGTGGTGGCCGCCGAAGCGCCAGCCCCACGCGTCGGACCCGGGCTCGCCGAAGACACGCACGAAGTAACGCTGCGGGTCGCGCCCACGTGGCCATCCCCAGGACGCGGTGAACCCCTCCAGTTGGTCGAGGACGTTCTCCAGTCCCATGACCGTCGACGCCGTTACGTACGCGGCCCGGCTGGTCCCGCTGTCGAGGAGCCGCATCACCAGGCGCTGGCGGGCCGGGTCGAGATCGCCTGTCACGAGCCCGCCGTGGTCGGTGGGTGTGTAGAACCACAGCTGTCTCTCCTCCGCGGACGGGAACGGCCGGTGGGCGAGTGAGCGCTCGGCCGGGTTGAGGGCGGCGAGGAGTGCCGCGGCGGCGTCGGCCATGCGGGCGGCCGTGGTCATGAGCCGGGTCCCCTCAGTCCGAAGATGAGGTCGGGGTCGCCGGGGACCCAGGTGTTGTCGGTCTGGGACCGGCGTCCGATGCGCTCGGTCCGCTCGATGAGCCCGCGGCCCACTCTCACCTGGGAGGTCTCGTAGTCGCGCAGGGCGTCCTCCACGTTGCCGTGACGCGAGAGCGCAGCGCCGAGGGCCCACGCGTCGTCTGCTGCCTTTGCGGTGCCGGCAGCTGCATGGGGCCGGCCGAGGAATGCGGCGTCGCCCAGCAGGCATGCCCGTCCGGAGACCATCGAGGGGATGTCAAGGTCGTACACGACCTGCACGAACGGCTCCGGGGCGCCGCACACGACGGATGCGACCGCGGCGGGGAGGCGCGCCGCTGCATGGGCCCTCATCTCTGCCGCATGGTGCCCGGAGACCGTGCCCGGCGGCAGGGAAACCTCGCGGGTGATGCCGTCCCTGTCGGTCATCAGGTCAGCGAGGTCGCCACCGTCGAGGTAGTTGCGGTACCACACGAAGTTCATCGACCGTTCACCCGGCGCAGTCTCGCCGCCCGGTCCGGGGATCGGATACACGAGGATATGGCTGTTCGCGTACACGTGGTACGTGATCGCGTCGCTGAGCTGCGCGAGCACGTCGGCTCTCAGCTCGGACTCGCGCACCATGCCGCGCCACGCGACGTACCCGGCATACCGCGGCTCGACGCCGGGGTGGAGCCGCTCGCGTGACGTCGACGCGACACCGTCCGCGCACACGAGAAGGTCGGCATGATGCTGTGCACCGTTGGCGAACGAGACCGTCACCCCGTCGTCCATTTCCGTCCAGTCCGTCATCTCATGGCCGAGGCGGTACCTGCCGGGGTCGAGGCACCCGAGGAGCCCCCGGTACACCGTGTTCCAGCTGCTGAACCTGTACCCGTGCGGTTCGTTGTGGATGACTGACCCGTCACGCCCGAGGTACCTGATACGGGAGGTGGCGATGCTGATGTCGTCCAGGGGGATGCCCGCGACGTCAGTGAGATAGCGCGAGGTCTCGGGCAGAAGGCCGATCCCCGCGCCGCGCTGGGCGAGCTCCCGCGGGGACCTCTCGAACACCCCGGCGTCGTGGCCCATGTGCCCCAGCACGAGAGCCGCCGTGAGCCCGCCTATCGAGCCGCCGACGATGCAGACGCGCATCGAGGGGTTACGGCTGGCCGAACGTGGCGATCTTGTCGACCTTGCAGACAAAGAGGACCCGGCGCTCGGTGATCGACGGGTCGCGCAGCCCGTACTCGTCGCCCTGGCCGATGTACTTCTTCCAGATGCCGTTCAGCTGCTCGGTGACCCAGGCGCCTTCCTTCGGGTCGTCCTCGAGGATCTCTCGCTCCACGGTGACCTTCAGGCTGATCCAGTGGTACATGTTCTCGGGATTCATGAGGAGAATCGTGATCTTCGGGGTGCGCCTGATCCACGAGGTCTTCTTCCGGTGCTGCGCCACGTTCACGAGCACCTTGTCGTCCTTGTAGTCGAACCACATCGGGGTGAGGTTCGGGCGCCCGTCACCGCCCATGACCGCCATGGTGCACGCGATCGGCTTGTCAAGCAGCTGCTTGTAGGTGGGGTCGAGGTCGTTCAGCGACGTCACCTCGGCATGGTCGCCGACGGCGAACTGCCCCGCCTGCAGACCGTTCGCCACGTCCCTGAACTTTGCGATTCTGATGCCCATGTGTTCCCCCTCGGGTCCTCGTGCCGGTGCGCACGAAAGGTACCACCGGCACGCAGGGGACAGCCCACGGGACACTCCACGGGCCCACGGCAGTAGTAGTTTTCTCCCGATGAGCGAGCAGACGGACACCCAGCACGCCTGGCTGAACCCCGAGGATCTGCAGGCCGTCCGCAACCAGGTGCCCCTCGTGTACGTGGACGCCGTGCCCGTGCGCACGGACCACGACGGCACCGTGACGCACGTGGGCATGCTCCTGCGCCAGGCCGCCGACGGCACCATCAGCCGCATGGCCGTGTCGGGCCGGGTCATGCTGAACGAGCGCATCCGGGACGCCCTCATGCGCCACCTCGAGAAGGACCTCGGGCCGATGGCGTTCCCCCGCCTGCCGCCCGAACCCTCCCCGTTCACCGTGGTCGAGTACTTCCAGGACCCCTCGGTGTCCGGCTTCTACGACCCCCGCCACCATGCCGTCAGCCTTGCCTTCGTGGTGCCGGTCACGGGCGAGTGCCACCCCACCCAGCAGGCACTCGACCTCGCGTGGTTCACACCCGAGCAGGCCGTGAGTGCCGACGTCATCCGCGAGATGACGAGCGGTCACGACAGGCTGATCCGTCTTGCTCTTGCCTCCGTGGGCCAACTGCCCTGAGATAACTTTGGGTCGTGCCAGAGGGTGACACGATCTACAGGGCGGCGGCGGCACTGCGCACTGCGCTCGTCGGCCGCACGATCACCCGTTTCGACGCCCCGCGGCTGGTCGGCCCGTCACCTTCCGTCGGTGCGGCGGTGGAGCGCGTGGAGAGCCACGGCAAGCACCTGGAGATCGTCTTCGACGACGGCATCGTGCTGCACACGCACATGCGGATGACGGGGTCCTGGCACCTCTACCGCCCCGGCGAGAAGTGGCGCAAGCGGCGCCACCAGGCCCGCGCCGTCATCACCACGGCAGAGTGGATTGCCGTGTGCTTCAACGCCCCGGTCGTGGAGACGTGGCGCGAGGCGGACCAGAACCGCCACCCGCGCGCCGGCCGGCGCGGCCCCGACCTGTGCGACCCGTCATCGGACCTGCACGAGTGCGCGGCGCGGCTGCACCACTACGACCGTCCCGGGACCACGATCGCGGAGGCCCTCCTCGACCAGCGCGTGATGAGCGGCGTGGGCAACGTGTACAGGTGCGAGGTGCTGTGGTCGTGCGGCATCCACCCGTGGGCGAAGGTCGGCACCATCCCGCAGTCCACCTGTCTCGACCTCGTGCTCACCGCGGCCGGTCTCATGCGCGCGAACCTGCAGTCACCGGTGCGCGTCACGGCACCCGACGTGCCGGGCGGGCTTGCCGTGTACGGGCGGAACGGGCAGAGATGCCCGCGCTGCGGTGATGTCATCCGCCTGAACACGCACGGCGAGATGGCGCGGTTGCTGTACTGGTGCCCCGGGTGCCAGGTGGGCTGCGAACCCTGGCCGGAGAAGGACTCGTCCGACCCGGTGGCACGCGCCACCGACCCGCACCCTGCGGGCAGCACCTTCGTTGCCGACGTGCTGCGCCACCGCGACGCCAGCTAGCAACAGTCGCCTAGGCGCGACCCATGATGCGGTCGACCGCGATCTCCACGGCCACGCGGTCCGCCCGCTCGCCGGGCTGGCGGTAGCGCGCCGCGTACCCCTCCACGGCGAGTGCCACGCGGGCCGGGTCGTCGGTGCCGTCGACCGTGCCCTCGAGCGTCAGCCACCGGCCGCCGTCCACCTGGGACACCGCTGCGCGGCCGCCGCGCAGGGCGTTGCGGTACTTCTGCGAGGAGGCGAACGTGATGACCCGCACCGTGCGGGTGGTGTCGTCGTAGCTGAAGCCCACCGGCACCACGTGCGGCGAGCCGTCGGCACGCAGCGTGGTGAGCGACGCCAGGTGGTACTCGCGCAGGAACGCGAGCACGTCCTCGCTGACGGAACCCGGCTGGATCGTCATCAGGTGGTCACGAGGGACTCGAGCACGTTCACCTTCGTGGCGCGCCATGCGGGGTAGACCGCGGCGAGCACGCCCACCACGAACGACATGACCATGATGAACACCGTGGTGCCGACCGGGACCTGGAACGACGTCAGGCCCTGGTCGCGCAGCGCGAACACGATCGTCCAGCCGAGGCCGATGCCGAGCACGATGCCCATGACGGCACCGAACAGGGACGTGATGACGCTCTCCCAGCGCACAGTGGTGCGCACCTGGCCCTTCGTCATGCCGACGGCCCGCAGCAGCCCGATCTCGCGCTGGCGCTCGAACACGGAGAGAAGCAACGTGATGATGATGCCGACGATCGCGATGATGACGGAGAGCAGCAGCAGCCCGTAGATGAGGCCGAGCAGCTGGTTCACGCTGCCGGCCTGCTCGTCAATGTACTCCTGCTTGGAGAGCAGCTTGCCCTGGCCGTAGTCGTCCACGGCCGACTGCAGCGCGGCACGCACGGCGGCAGGATCGGCGCCCTCCGACTTTTTCACGTACACGCCGAAGTCGAACGACTGCACGTTCGCGCCCGCGAACAACTCCCGGCTGACCACGCGGTTGCCCGCGAGGTCGTCGTGCTCGTAGAGGCCGCGCACCGTGAGGGTGCGCTCGGTGGCGTCGGCGAGGGTGACCGTGACGGTGGAGCCCACAGGCTTGTCGTTGCGCTCCGACCAGTCCTGCGACACGAAGATCCCCTTCGCGTCGAGGTCCGAGTACTGCGCATCGATGAGCCCGATGTCGTAGTTGCCCTCGATCGTCGCCGGCGTGATCACGGTGAGCTGGCGGCCCTTGCCGTCGATCTTGACGAGGAGCGTGCCGATGCCGGTGGCGCTCTCCACGCCGTCCAGCCTGTCCAGGCTCTCCGCCAGCGACGGGCTGAGCCCGCCGAAGCCCTGCGACTGCACGCTGATCGCGAAGTCGCCCTTGAACTGCTCGGTGAAGATGTCGTTGATCTGACCCTTGATGCTGGCGGCGAGTGCCGACACCGCCGTCACAAGAGCCACGCCGATCAGCACGGGGCTGGCGGTGCGGGCGGTGCGCTTCGGGTTGCGCACGCTGTTCTGCCGGGCCATGACGCCGGTGATGCCGCGCAGTCTTGCTGCCGGCGTGCCGAGGAGACGGCCGACCGGCGGGGCGATGACGGGCCCGAGGATGATGGTGCCGCCGAAGACGAGGAGGATGCCGAGCCCCAGCCATGAGGTGCCCAGCCCGCCGATCACCGCGCCGATGACACCGAGCCCGGCGGCGACCGCGCCGAGCCCGATCCACGTGCGGGTGCGGCCGGTCTGGGCCACCTCGATGGCGGTGGAGCGCATCGCCGCGAGCGGCGGAACCTTGCCGGCCCGGCGCGCGGGCAGCCAGGCGGACAGCACGGTCACGATGACCCCGATGACGACGGTGTTGACGACCGCGGACGCGGTGACAACGAGACCGCTGCTGGGGATGTCGATGCCGAGCCCTTTCAGCAGGGCGGTCAGGCCGCTGGAGAGACCGATGCCACCGAGCATGCCGAGCACGGAGCCGACCAGTCCCACCACCACGGACTCGGTGAGCATGGCCCGCGAGATCTGCCTGCGGCTCGCGCCCACGGCACGCAGCAGGGCGTTCTCGCGCTGGCGCTGCGCGGCGCTGATCGAGAAAACGTTGTAGATCACGAAGGAGCCCACGCCGAGCGCGATGTAGGAGAAGGTGGACAGGATGATGCCGAAGAACGCGAGGGCCTGGCCGATGTCGTCCTGGGTCTCCTTCGTGATCTCCGCGCCGGTGAGCGTCTCGATCCTCTGTGCGGGGTCGAAGACCGCGTCGATGTCGTCGGCCAGCTGCTCGTCGGTGCGGGTGCCGTCGCCCACCACGAGGATCGCGTCCACGAACCCGGGCTTGCCCAGGAACTCCGCGGCCGTGCCCACGTCGAAGAGCGCGAACGTGGCGCCGCCGGGGGAGCGGACGTCGCCGTAGCTGGCGATGCCCGCGAGAGTGAACTCCCGGCTGCCGGACTGTGCGACCACCTTCACGGTGTCACCCACCGCGTAGCCGCCGTTCTTCGCTGACGCCTCGTCGAGGGCGACCTCCTTCGGGCCGGCCGGGAACCTGCCGTCGACGATCGTCCACAGTGCGCCCTTGAAGTCCTCGCCCACGGACCCGAAGGTGGGCGGGCCGTTGCCCTCCGAGCCGAGCGGCTTGCCGTCCTTGGCGATGATGCGCGCGAACGCCTGGATGTCGGGGGAGACGTCGGCGACACCGGGCACCGCCCGCACCTTGTCGAGTGCCTCCAGCGGGATGCGTGTGCGCTCCTGCAGGCCGAAGTCGCCCTCCACGACTTCGGTGGAACGGACGTACCCGTCGATGTTCTTGAACACGTCCTGGAACAGGTTGTCGAACGTGCGGTTGATCGTGGCAGAGAAGACCGAGGTGCCGCTGAGGAACGAGGTGCCGAGGATGACGGCGATGGAGGTGATGAACAGCCTGGCCTTGCGGCCGAGGATCCCCTTCAGGATGACGCGGCGGAACACGGGTCAGTTCCCGAGGTTCTTCATCCGGTCGAGCACGCGCTCCGGTGTGGGGTCGCGCATCTCGTCCACGACGTGCCCGTCCGCGAGGAAGACGATGCGGTCGGCGTAGCTGGCGGCAACCGGGTCGTGGGTGACCATCACGATCGTCTGGCCGAGCTCGTCCACTGCCTTGCGCATGAACGTGAGGATCTCGGTCCCGGTGGTGGAGTCGAGGTTGCCGGTGGGCTCGTCGGCGAAGATGATGTGCGGCTCCGAGGCGAGCGCCCTGGCCACTGCCACGCGCTGCTGCTGGCCGCCCGACAGTTCGCTCGGCCGGTGCGTCAGGCGGTCGCGCAGGTGCACGGTGTCGATGACCCTGTCCACCCAGGCGGTGTTCGGTTTGGTGTTGCCGAGGAGCAGCGGAAGGAGGATGTTCTCCTCCGCCGTGAGCGTGGGCACCAGGTTGAACGACTGGAAGATGAAGCCGACCTTGTCGCGGCGAAGGGTGGTCAGATCCTTGTCGCTCATCGCGGACAGGTCCTCGCCGTCGATGAACGCGGACCCCTTGGTCAGCTCGTCCAGCCCGGCGATGCAGTGCATGAGTGTGGACTTGCCGGACCCGCTGGGGCCCATGATCGCGGTGAACTCGCCCTTGGCGAATTCCACGGTGACGTTGTCGAGCGCCCTCACCTCGCTGTCGCCGGAGCCGTAGATCTTGGAGACGTTCTCGGCGCGCGCGGCGACCGTGGACACGGGGGTTGTCATGGGGTTAAGTCTGCCGTGGGTGCGTGCGTCACGCACCCTGCCGCACGCCGTGCGGGGACGCCGCGGGACGTGCGTGCGTCACTTGCCCGGCTGGGGCAGCACGCGCAGGTACGGCTTGACCGTCTTCCAGCCCTGCGGGAACAGTGCCTTCGCCTCGTCGTCGGAGACGGCTGCACCGATGATCACGTCCTGGCCGTCGGTCCAGTTGGCGGGCGTGGCCACCTTGAACTTCGCGGTGAGCTGCAGCGAGTCGATCACGCGGAGGATCTCGTCGAAGTTGCGGCCCGTGGATGCCGGGTAGGTGATGGAGAGCTTGATCTTCTTGTCCGGCCCGACGACGAAGACGGAGCGCACCGTCATGGTGTCGCTTGCGTTCGGGTGGATCATGTCGTACAGGTCCGACACCTTGCGGTCGGCGTCGCCGATCATGGGGAAGTTCACCGGCGTGCCCTGGGTCTCGGCGATGTCGCCCTCCCACTTGACGTGCGAATCCACGGGGTCAACGGAAAGCCCGATGACCTTCACGTTGCGCCTGTCGAACTCGGGCTTGATGCGGGCCACGTAGCCGAGCTCCGTGGTGCAGACCGGGGTGAAGTCCTTCGGGTGGCTGAAGAGCACGCCCCACGAGTCGCCCAGCCACTCGTGGAAGTTGATGGTGCCCTGCGTGGTGTCCGCGGTGAAATTCGGTGCTTCGTCTCCGAGCCTGACGGTCATGGCTGGTCTCCTCGTGTCGTGTGCCCGGCGCGGGCACTTCTCTGGGGTTGAATCGTCAGGCTACGGGCGGTCCTACTAAATCCGACAAGTTCAGTCGGGATTTCTGTCAGGCAACGAAATCAGTGCTGAGTCGAGATCACTGTTGAGTCGTGCGCCGGTGGTCCGAGAGCCTGTCGGCCGCGGTGCGGGCCACACGGTCCACCAGGGTCTCGACGGCCAGTTCGGGGGGAAGCTTTGCGGGGAGCGGCCCGTCCACCAGGAGTGTGGCCAGCCCGTGGGCCTGGGACCACAGCAGCACCGGCAGGGTGAGGGCGTCATCCGGGGCCACTGCACTGCCGGTGGCGGCGGCAAGGTCGAGCAACGCGAGGTACGCGTCATCGGCGGCCGCGCGCGTCGCCTCGTGGGTGCGCACTCCGCAGATGTCGGACCGGAACATCACCTTGAAGTGCCCGGTGTGGTCAAGGGCGAAGCGAACGTACGCGCGGAGGCAGTCGGCGAGCGGGTCGGACGACCCCTGCAGGGCCCCGCGGAAATCAGCCGCGAACGCCCGGAATCCTTCCTCGCTGATCGCGGCGAAGATCCCGGCGCGGTCGGTGAAGTGGTGGTACGGGGCCTGGTGGCTGACACCTGCGCGCCGGGCCACCTCGCGCATCGAGACCTGGTCGGGTCCGTCCGTGGAGATGATGTCGATCGCGGCATCAAGTACCGCCCGGCGCACGTCCATGCGGGTCAGGGTACTGGTTGACAACGTCAAGAATCACTGATAGACACTGTCAAGTATGAGTTCTCCTGCGGCCGCCCCGACCCATGCCAACCCCTCGCTCGAGAGGGCCTATGCCCGGCGATGGTGGGTGCTCGTGGTCCTCAGCATCAGCCTTTTCATGGTCGTGGTGGACAACCTCATCGTGAACGTTGCCCTCCCGACCCTGCAGCGCGAACTGGATGCCTCCACCACCGCGCTGCAGTGGATCGTCGACAGCTACGCCCTCGTGTTCGCCGGCCTGCTGCTCGCGGGCGGCGGCCTGGGCGACCGCTTCGGCCGCAAGGGGGCACTGCAGGTCGGCCTGGTGCTGTTCGCGATCTGCAGCACCATCGGCGCGTTCTCCGACACCACGGGGGAGTTGATCTTCTGGCGCGGCGCGATGGGGGTGGGCGCGGCACTCGTGTTCCCCGCCACCCTCGCGATCATCACCAACCTCTTCCTCGACCCGGTGGAGCGTGCCAAGGCGATCGGCATCTGGTCGGCAGTGTCCGGCATGGCTGTCGCCTTCGGCCCGATCGCGGGCGGGTTCCTCCTCGAGCACTTCTGGTGGGGCTCGGTGTTCCTCATCAACCTGCCGATCGTCCTTGCCGCGCTGGCTGCCGGCGCATGGCTGCTGCCGACGTCGAGGGATCCCGGTGCGCACCGACTCGACATCGTCGGCGTGCTCCTCTCCGTCGTTGCCATCTCCGCCCTCGTGTTCACCGTGATCGAGTCGCCGCACTGGGGCTGGGGCTCGCTCCTGTCGAACTCGGGGTTCGCGCTCGCTGCCGTCGCGCTCGTGCTGTTCGTGCGGTGGGAGACCACGCGCGATGAGCCCCTGCTGGACGTCAGTTTCTTCCGCAACGCACGTTTCAGCGCCGCCACCGGGGGCATCGGCATCGCGTTCTTCTGCCTGTTCGGGTTCACCTTCCTCGTCACGCAGTACTTCCAGTTCGTCCGTGGGTACGACACGCTGAGCGCGGGCCTGCACACCCTCCCGTTCGCGATCGGTGCGGGCGTGACTGCGCCGGTGGCCGCGCGTGCCGCGCTCCGGTTCGGCACCAAGCGCGTGGTCGCGCTCGGGCTGATGAACATGGGCATCGGCTTCACGATCGTCAGCCAGGTCGATGCAGACTCCGCCTACTGGGGCCCGGTCATCATCTCGATGCTGTTCATGGCGAACGGGCTGTCGCTCGTGACGTCGCCCTCCACGGACGCGGTCATGGGGTCGCTGCCCGTCGACAAGGCCGGCGTCGGGTCCGCGGTCAACGACATCAGCCGGGAGGTCGGCGGTACGCTCGGCGTGGCTGTGGTCGGGTCGGTCTTCGTGTCGCTGTGGACGCCCGGCATCACCTCGAGGTTCGAGTCGATCCCGGGGCTCGTCGCGGCCCTCCCGGACGGCGTGTTCGGTGCCGCGCAGGAGTCGGTGGGTGCCGCGTACGCCGTCGCCCAGCAGGCGCCGGAGGCGGCCCGCCCCGTGGTGCAGCAGGCCGTCAGCGACGCGTTCATGAACGGCTTCGGCAACGCGACCCTCGTCGCGGCGGGCATGGCGTTCTTCGGGATGGTCTGCGCGCTCAGGTTCCTCCCGGCCCGCCCGAAGCCCAGCGGTCTTTAGGTGATTCTTCGGGTCGTGCGGGGTGGGCCCCGCAACGGCCGAAATACGATGACGGGGTGAGCGAGGCCGCGCTTGAGACGCTGAGGATGGACGGTGCACCCGTGCGTGACGCCATCCTCGCGGGTCTCTCCTCACGGCTCTCCGCGGCCGGCGGCCCGTCGGTGTGCCTGGCGACCGTCCTGGTGGGTGACGACGCCCCCAGCGCGCGCTACGTGGCGAGCAAGCACCGCACCGCGGCGGAGGTGGGCATCACCTCCGTGGGCGTGGAGCTGGCGGCCACCGCCACGCAGGAGCAGGTGGAGGCCGAGGTCGCGCGCCTCGCCGCTGACCCCGCCGTGCACGGGATTCTCGTGCAAATGCCGTTGCCGCCGCATCTCGACGCGGAGCGCGTGCTCGCGCTGGTCCCGGCCGAGAAGGACGTGGACGGACTCACCGAGACCTCACTCGGCCGCCTCGTGCGCGGCGTGCCGGGGCACGTGGGGTGCACACCGCTCGGCGTGATGCGCCTGCTCGCCCACTACGGCATCGAGACGGCAGGAAAGCGCGCCGTCGTGATCGGGCGCTCCACGCTCGTCGGCCTGCCCATGGTGCTGCTTCTCGCGCAGAAGGGGGCAGATGCCACGGTGACGCTCGCCCACTCGCGCACTGTCGACCTTGTCGAGGTGTGCCGCGGTGCCGACATCGTGGTGTCCGCAACGGGTTCCGCGCGCAGCATCGGGGCCGCCCACACCCGGCGCGGTGCCGTGCTGGTGGACGTGGGGATCTCGCGCACCGACGCGGGCATCGTGGGTGATGTCGATTTCGACGCCGTGCAGGGGATTGCCTCCGCCGTCACCCCGATGCCGGGCGGCACCGGGATCCTCACGGTCGCCTGCCTGATGGAGAACACCGTGGCCGCCGCCGCCATGCAGGGGGTGAGGGTGTGAGACGCACGCTCGTCGCCCTGCTCCTGGCCGCCGTGCTGGTGCCCGTGGCGTGGGCCGGGCAGCGCGGCACCGCGGACGCGGCCACGCTCGCACCCGTCGCGCCGGTGCCGCAGGACCCTGCAGCCGGGCCGTACATCGTGCAGCTGCGCCCGGGCACCGACACGGACGCGTTCCTCGCGGGCGCGGGCGTGGCACCCGGTGACGCGATGCGCTTCACGGAGGTGTTCAACGGGTTCGCCGCCGTGCTCACGCAGGAGCAGGCGCGCGCCGTGGCGGCAGACGCGCGCACCGCCGCCATGGAGGTGGACGCCCCGGTGCGCACGATGGTGGACCAGTCGATCAGCCCCACGGGGGCCTACAACAACTGGGGCCTCGACCGCATCGACCAGCGAAACAGCACGCTGAACGGCACGTACTCCTACGACGCGGCGAAGGACGGCACCGGGGTGACGGCATACGTGCTGGACACCGGTGTGTACGCGGCGCACAGCGACTTCGGCGGGCGTGTCACCGCCGGCTGGAGCTACCGCGCGCAGTCGTACTTCTTCACCACGCAGGCCGACCACGGGAACAAGGTCCCGTTGGGGGACAACTTCCTCGGCGTGACGCCGGGCAGCGACTGGTGCACGACCACGGGCCACCCCTACAACGACGGTGACCTCGATGCGTACGACCGGACCGAGACTCCGGCAGCAAATGGCACCACGGACAACAACGGCCACGGCACCCACGTGGCAGGCATCATCGGCGGCTCCACCCACGGCGTGGCGAAGAGCGTCACGATCGTGCCGGTGCAGGCTCTGAACTCCTGCGGGGCCGGCATTGCCTCCATGGTCGTGAAGGGGATCGAGTGGATCCTCTCCCACCACACCGGCAGCAACAAGGCCGTGGTCAACATGAGCATCGGCTTCGACGTGAGCGTGAACTCCATCGACTGCTCGATCCACGGGCCGCAGCCCGCCATCGGCAAGACATGTGCCGGGTACACGAACTGGCTCTTCAACGAGGGCATCGTCGCGGTCGCGGCCTCCGGGAACGCGGGTGCGGAGGACTGCACCGCATCACCCGGTTCCACGTACGGCACCATCGCGGTGGGCGCATCCGGTGCGGCGGTGTCGTCGTCGTTCGTCGCAGATGCCGAGCCCAGCTACACCAACTACGGCAGGTGCGTGGACGTGTTCGCGCCCGGGTCGTACGTGAAGTCGGCATGGACCGCCACGAGCGGCAGCCCCACGGAGATCAAGTCAGGTTCGTCGATGGCGTCACCCCACGTGGCGGGCGTCGTTGCGGGGTGGCTGGAGTCCCAGACCGCGCCGGGCACGTTGTCCACCTGGCCGACGCTCGCGTGGCAGCACATCAAGCGCACCGCCACCTGCGGCGCCGTCGCGTACTACGACGCGTCACGTACGTACCTCACCCCCAACCGGTTGCTCTATGCGGGAACGGACGTGTCCGTGCCGTGCGCGCCGGCATCGGTGAGCGCGGTCGCCGGCAGTGCACAGGCAACGGTCACGTGGAAGGAGGTCGCAGCCGGCAACGGGGCCGAAGTCTCCGCTTACACCGTGACCGCAGGCGGCGGCCAGACGTGCTCACCCGCCACGCTCACTGCTGATGCGAACGGGAACCTCTCGTGCACGCTCACCGGACTCTCCGCCAACACCACGCACACCGTGTCGGTGACCGCCACGAACAGCGCGGGCCCCGGTGCGGCGGCCACCACCACAGTCACTCTCGGAACCCCGCCGACCACAACGATCCCGCCGACCACAACGATCCCGCCGACCACAACGATCCCGCCCACCACCACGACCGTCCCCGAGGCACCGGTGGCTCCGTCCAGTGCGTCCAGCTCCACCGCTGACCGCGCCGTCACCGTCTCGTGGCCCGCAATCAACGCCACCGGCACCGTGACCTACGTGGTGACTGCCACGCCCGGCGGGTACACCTGCACCACCACAGGCACCACATGCACCTTCATCGGGCTGGCCAACGGCACCAACTACGTGTTCTCGATCGCCACCAAGAACTCTGCCGGTGCGGTGTCGGCGTCCACCGTGACCGTGTCCGCCCGTCCCGGCTTCGTGGTGTACGTGACCAAGGTGCGCAAGTCGACGCGCACGTCGCTCGCAAAGATGGTGGGCACGGTCTCGAAGGGCACCCGTACCTACCGCGTGACCTCCGGGAAGTGCCGCATTGTCTCGGGGCGCCTGGTCGCGCCCACCACCACGGGCACGTGCAAGGTGAAGGTCTCGGTGGCAAAGAAGGCCCCGTACGCCGCCATGTCCACCACGTTCTCGGTGTCCGTCACCAAGTGACCCCGCGCGCGTGGCGAAACCACTGCGCGCTGGCAGGCTGGGAGGGTTCCCCCATCCCGTCCGACAGAACACGGAGACCCCCATGGCAACAGTGCAGCTCACAGCAGAGACCTTCGAGGCCACCATCGAGCAGGAGGGGATCGTGCTGATCGACTTCTGGGCCGACTGGTGCGGTCCGTGCAAGATGTTCGCCCCCGTCTACGAGACCTCTTCCGAGGCGCACCCGGCGATCACGTTCGCCAAGGTGGACACGGAGGCCGAGCAGACCCTGGCCGCGCAGTGCGGCATCCAGTCGATCCCCACGATCATGATGTTCCGTGACGGCATCCTGCTGTTCAACCAGGCGGGCGCCCTGCCCGGGCACGTGCTGGAGGACATCATTGAGAAGGCGGAGGCCCTCGACATGGACGCCGTGCGCGCCGAGATCGCCGAGCAGGAACAGCAGTAGTTCGTTACCCTTCCCCGCGTGGCGCGGGGGAGAACGTTCACGGCCGCGGCATTCGTGTCGGTGAGCCTCGGCGTGGCGGTGTCGTTCGACGTGGCGCACACGAGCGCCCG
>JBJTCK010000040.1:0-6067 GCA_046091825.1 Actinomycetota bacterium
GGGGAAATTCCTCTCGAGGAGCAATGTCCTCATGACGCTCCCGACCTGGCCCGTCGCCCCGACAACTCCCACTCGCATGGGCACGAAGGCTAACCACGACGGGCGAGAAGCCACCAATGACTTTTGTTCGCGACGTCCAGGTCACGCTGCGCGACGGTCTCGCCGCGGTACTCGACAGGCTTCTGGGGTCTGCCCGGATGATGGAGCACCGCCACCTCGGAGAGGTCGATCTTCGTTGCCTCCACGGCGGCAAAGACCCGTCGCGGGTCCAGGCGGTTGGCCTGCCATCCCAGTCGTGTCGACCAGCGCCAGCGAGACAGGCGGCCGCCCACCACGGGCAGATGCCACAACGACCTGACCACGGCACCGGCAGGCACGAGCACCGCGTCCTCGGGCACCCATGTGCGGAAGTTGAGCGCGACCCACCCGCCCGGCTTCACGATGCGCAGTGCCTCTCGCGTGAGACGGATGGCATCTGTCGACTTGCAGTGCTGGAGCGTGATGTAGGAGAACACGACGTCGACGCTCTGGTCGGGGACGTTGATCGAGTTCCCGTCGGCAATGTGGACGGTGCTGAACGAAGTGGTGTTGCCGAATCTTGCGACCGTCTCGCGGCAGCGCTCGAGGAAGGCCGCGTCGACATCGGTGGCGGTGACACTCGCGAACTTCTGGGTGAAGGCGGCGGTCATCCTGCCGATGCCAGACCCGATCTCGAGGAACGAGAGACCCGGGGCCGCGTCGGACCAGCCGAACCTGTCGACATAGACCTCGACCTCGGCATTTCCCGTGCCGACGAAGCTCTCGAGGCTCAGGGAGCCACCGGTCAGGTTGTTGAAGACCCAGCCGGTCTCGCGCACGACATCGTCTGCGCTCTCGCGTGCCTCGGCGCGGGTGCCCGCGGCCCGCCACGGCGTCAACTGGCGGCGTCTCTCTGCCATCCGCCGATTCTGGCAGACCGTCCTACTTGCGCTCGGGCAATGGCGCGGAGTACGCGGTCCCGGAGTCGAGCCCGAACGCAGTGTGGAGGGCGCGGACCGCTGTCTCCATGTCGGAGGACGAGATGACCACCGAGATGCGGATCGTGCTGGTCGAGATCATGTGGATGTTCACGTTGTTGTCAGCCAGAACCCTGAACATCCGTGCCGCGATGCCCGGGCTCGTCTTCATCCCGGCACCCACGAGGGAGACCTTGGCGATGTCGGCATCGTGCGTGACGGCCTGCGCACCGATTTCCGCGGCCACACGGGCCACGATGCTCTCCGCAGACTTCATGTCCGCCTTCGGCACCGTGAACGAGATGTCCGCGAGACCGTCCTTGGAGGTGTTCTGCACGATCATGTCCACGTTGATGTTGGCGTTGGCGAGGTTCTCGAACAGCGCGGCCGAGATCCCCGGGCGGTCGGGAACGGCGATGACCGTCACCTTCGACTCGCTCGCGTCCTGCACGACTCCGGAGATGATGGGGTCTTCCATGGCGGCTCCTCCTTCGGGGGCTTCGTTCGCGACCCATGTGCCGTGCTCCCAGGTGAAACTGGAACGAACGTGGATCGGGACGTTGTGGTTGCGTGCGAATTCGACCGAGCGCAGCGCGAGGACCTTGCTGCCCACGCCGGCCATCTCGAGCATCTCCTCGAACTGCAGCCGGGGGAGCTTGCGTGCCTGGGGGACGATGCGCGGGTCAGCGGTGAACACGCCAGTGACATCGGTGTAGATTTCGCACACATCGGCATCCAGTGCGGCCGCGAGCGCCACCGCCGTGGTGTCACTCCCGCCACGTCCGAGAGTGGTGACCTCGCTGTCGGTGGACACGCCCTGGAATCCCGCGACCACCACAACCTTGCCGGCCGCGAGCGCGCCGCGGACTCGGTCGCCCTTGACCTCGAGGATCTTCGCCTTGGTGTGCACCGTGTCGGTGATGATGCCGACCTGGGATCCGGTGAAGCTGACTGCATCGACTCCGATGCCGGCGAGGGCGATGCACAGGAGCGACATCGAGATCCGCTCGCCAGCAGTGAGGAGCATGTCCATCTCCCTACCGGGCTGCACCGTGGACACCGCGTTCGCGAGCGAAATCAGGTTGTCGGTGGACTTCCCCATCGCGGACACCACCACGACCACGTCGTTGCCGTGGTTGCGCGTGAACGCCACGTGGTCGGCGACGGCCTTGATGCGGTCCGGGTCGGCCACGGAAGTCCCGCCGTACTTCTGAACTACGAGTGCCACAGGGTTACGAGACTAACGGCAGGCCCGAGTTGCTCCCACTGACTTTTCCGCGCTGTCGAGGTGCAAGTAGCCTCACTCCTCGTGGGCACAGAGAAGCGAAACAGGCAGAAGCAGAATCGTCAGGCGGCGCGGGAGGCGAGGGCACGACAGGCGAGGCGCGCGAAGGTGCGCAGCCGGGCCGGCCTCTACGGCGGGATTCTCGCCGCCGTTCTCGTGCTGGTCTTTGCGATCAGCCAGCTCGGCGGAGGTGACGACGGCAGCGCTGACGTCACCGACACGACCCTCGGCGAGGAAGCCCCAGCACTGTCAACCGTGCCGGGCAGGCAGGTCACGGGCGACACCCCGTGCCCGAAGACGGACGGCACCGAGGAGCGCGCGACGGTGTTCGAGAAGGCGCCCCCCACATGCATCGACTCCGAGAAGAAGTACGCAGCCACCTTCGACACGACCGAGGGCAAGATTGTCGTCGCACTGGACACCAAGAAGACCCCGAATACGGTCAACAACTTCGTGGTGCTGTCCCGCTACAAGTACTACGACGGCTCGTTCATCTTCCGCACCGACCCGTCCATCGACATCATCCAGGGCGGCGGCGCGACCAACTCCGACGACCCCGGGTACTCCATCAAGGACGAGGGCACGGGTTTCACCTACGAGGAGGGTGACCTCGTCATGGCCCGCACCGGTGCACCTGACTCCGCAGGAGGCCAGTTCTTCTTCGTCACCGGCGAGAAGGCGTCGCTCCTGAACAGCCAGGGCACGTACGTCGTCTTCGGGAAGGTCACGGAGGGCCTGGACGTGGTCAAGACGATCATCGGCCTGAACTCCGGTTCCGGCAGTCTCGGCGGGGCCCCCAGCCGCAACGTCGAGATCACCTCGGTGACCATCACCGAGGGCTGAACCCGCCCGCGGCGGGAGGCCGGATGGGAACCACGGGCCCCCTGCCCGTTACCCTCGTCGCATGGCAACAAGCATCAAGAAGGTTGGAATCTGCGGGTCGGGCATCATGGGCTCGGGTCTCGCCGAGGTGGCGGCGAAGGCCGGCTACGACGTGGTCGTGCGCTCGCGCAGCAAGGCGACTGCGGACGCGATGATCACTTCCATCGAGAAGGGCCTCGACAAGCAGGTCTCCCGCGAGAAGATCACCGCCGATGACAAGGCGGCGATTCTCGGCCGGCTCTCAGCCACCGAGAAGATCGCTGATCTCGCGGACTGCGACCTCGTCATCGAGTCCGTGGTCGAGGACCTCGCCGTCAAGACGGCACTCTTCGCCGAGCTCGACAAGGCTGTGAAGCCCGGGGCGATCCTCGCCACCAACACGAGCACCCTCCCCGTGGTGGAGATGGCCATGGCCACCGGCCGGCCGGACCGCGTGTGCGGCATCCACTTCTTCAACCCGGCCACGGCAATGCCACTCGTCGAGGTCGTCACTCCGATCACCGCTAGTGACGACACGATCGCCGAGGCAAACGCCTTCGTGGCGCAGTGCGGCAAGAGCGGCGTGCAGGTCAAGGACCGTGCAGGGTTCATCGTGAACGCGCTCCTCTTCCCGTACCTCAACAACGCCATCCGCATCTGGGAGACGGGCACGGCGTCCATGGAGGACATCGACACCGCAATGAAGGGCGGCTGCAACTTCCCGATGGGCCCCTTTGCGCTGCTGGACCTCGTCGGTCTCGACACCTCGCTCTCGATCCTCGAGGCGCTGCACGCAGAGTTCGCCGACCCGAACTACGCGGCGGTCCCCACGCTGCGCAGGCTCGTCGCGGCCGGGAAGCTCGGCCGCAAGTCCGGTGAGGGTTTCTACAAGTACTAGGAGCGGGCGGGGTCTCCGCTCGTGACACGGTTCGACACGTGCGACTGGGGTTTCCCCACGTCGGATGCATGGCCGGACGATGACGTGGTGGCGGCGGGTGCCGACCTCGAGCCCGCGACACTCCTCTACGCGTACTCGCACGGGATGTTCCCGATGCACATCGACGGCCTGCACCGGCGGCTCGGGTGGTGGTCACCGCTCAAGCGCGGCGTGATCCCGCTCGACGGCCTGCGCGTGACGAGGTCCATGCGGCGCAGCGAGAGGCGCTTCGCGGTCACGTTCGACACCTGCTTCGAGGACGTGATGACCAAGTGCTCCGACCTCCGGGCCGACGGGAACTGGATCACACAGGAGTTCGTCCGGTCCTACTCACGGCTGCACCGCATGGGCCATGCCTCGAGCGTCGAGGTGTGGAACGGGAGCGGGGAGCTCGTCGGGGGCCTCTACGGGGTGAGAATCGACCGGTTCTTCGCCGGCGAGTCGATGTTCCACCGTGAGACCGATGCCTCCAAGGTCGCGCTCATGCACCTGGTGGACAGGCTGAACGACGAGGGAGCAGAACTGCTCGACACCCAGTGGTGCACGGAGCATCTCGCGTCCCTCGGGTGCGTGGAGGTCCCCCGGACGGAGTACCTCGCCAGGCTGCGGTCTGCACTCGACTGATTCCGCACGGCGGCCGTGGGGAACGGCCGCCCCCGTTGCCATACTTGCTCCGTGAGCGAGCAGAACTCCCCCCGTCGCGATGAGCCATGGATGATGCGCACCTACTCGGGGCATTCGTCCGCCGGGGCCTCCAACCAGCTGTACCGCACGAACCTCGCCAAGGGCCAGACCGGCCTCAGCATCGCGTTCGACCTGCCCACGCAGACCGGGTACGACCCTGACCACATCCTCGCCCACGGCGAGGTCGGCAAGGTGGGCGTGCCGGTGTCCCACCTCGGCCACATGCGGACCCTCCTCGATTCCATCCCGCCCGGCAAGATGAACACGTCGATGACGATCAACGCCACGGCCGCGTGGATGCTGGCGCTGTACGTCGCGAACGCCCGTGAGCAGGGCGTCGACTCGCGCGAGCTGCGCGGCACCACGCAGAACGACATCGTGAAGGAGTACCTCTCCCGCGGCACCTACATCTTCCCGCCGGCCCCGTCGAAGCGGCTGATTGTTGACATGGTCGCGTGGTGCGCGCAGAACGCCCCGAAGTGGAACCCGATGAACGTGTGCTCGTACCACCTGCAGGAGGCAGGCGCCACGCCCGTGCAGGAGATCGCATTCTCCCTCGCCACCGCGATCGACGTGCTCGATGCCGTGCGGGACAGCGGCCAGGTGAGCACGGACCAGTTCGACCAGGTGTTCGGCTCCATCTCGTTCTTCGTCAACGCGGGCATCCGCTTCGTCGAGGAAGTGTGCAAGATGCGCGCCTTCACCGACCTGTGGGAGCGCATCGCCCTGGAGCGCTACGGCGTGCAGGACCCGAAGGCCCGTCGCTTCCGTTACGGCGTGCAGGTGAATTCTCTCGGGCTCACGGAGGCCCAACCCGAGAACAACGTCCAGCGCATCGTGTTGGAGATGCTCGCGGTCACCCTCTCGAAGCGCGCGCGGGCCCGCAGCGTGCAGCTGCCGGCGTGGAACGAGGCTCTCGGCCTGCCGCGCCCGTGGGACCAGCAGTGGTCACTGCGCATGCAGCAGGTGCTCGCGTTCGAGACCGACCTGCTGGAGCACGGTGACATCTTCGACGGGTCCACGGTGATCGAGACCAAGACCGCGGAGCTGCGCGACGCCGCATGGGCCGAGCTGCAGGACGTGCTCGCGCTCGGCGGTGCGTTCAACGCAGTCGACGACCTGAAGGGCCGGCTCGTGCGCTCCATGGCGGAGCGCACCCGCCGCATCGAGACAGGCGAGCAGACAGTCGTCGGCGTCAACTCGTTCACCGAGTTCGAGACCTCGCCGCTCGCGGGTGACGGCAACATCCTCATCGTCGACCCGGCGGTGGAGAAGGAGACCATCGCGGACGTCACCGCATGGCGG
>JBJTCK010000041.1:0-16896 GCA_046091825.1 Actinomycetota bacterium
CCGCCCTCCATTTCGGCTGGGTTGCCGAGATGAAGACTGGCGAGGGAAAGACCCTCGTGTCCACCCTCCCCGCGTACCTCAACGGGCTCTCCGGCAAGGGCGTGCACGTCGTCACCGTGAACGACTACCTCGCCCGGTTCCATGCCGAATGGATGGGACGGATCCACCGGTTCCTCGGGCTCGACGTCGGCATCGTGCTGCCCGGCCAGAGGGACACGCCGGCGGAGAAGCGCCGCGAGTACGCGGCCGCGATCACCTACGGCACGAACAACGAGTTCGGTTTCGACTACCTGCGGGACAACATGGCCGGCTCCCTCGAGGACAAGGTGCAGCGGGGGCACAACTTCGCGATCGTGGACGAGGTCGACTCGATCCTCATCGACGAGGCGCGCACACCGCTCATCATCTCGGGGCGTCTCGCCGACGCCGCTCAGACGTACTACCGCTTCGCATCCATCGTGCGCACGCTCCAGCGCGACGTCGACTACGAGGTCGAGGAGGACAAGCGCATCGTGGTGCCCACCGAGGCAGGCATCGAGAAGGTCGAGCAGGCGCTCGACGTGGACAACCTGTACGACGCCGTCCAGCAGAACCTCGTCCACCAGCTCCAGGTCGCGCTGAAGGCGAAGGAGCTGTACCGCCGGGACAAGGACTACATCGTCCAGGCCGGCGAGGTGAAGATCGTCGACGAGTTCACGGGGCGCATCCTGGAGGGACGGCGCTGGAGCGAGGGCATCCACCAGGCCGTCGAGGCGAAGGAGGGCGTGCGGAGCAACGAGGAGAACCAGACCCTCGCCACGATCACGCTGCAGAACTACTTCCGCATGTACGGCAAGCTCGCCGGCATGACCGGCACCGCACAGACGGAGGCCGCCGAGCTGGTCAACACCTACGGGCTGCAGGTCGTGCCGATCCCCACGAACAGGCCGGTGCGGCGGTCGGACGACGCGGACCTCATCTTCAAGTCCGAGGACGCCAAGTTCCACTCCGTCGTCGAGGACATCGTCGAGAGGAACTCGAAGGGGCAGCCGGTCCTCGTGGGCACGATCAGCGTGGAGAAGAGCGAACTGCTCAGCCGCGAGCTGTCGAAGCGCGGCTTCCGCCACGAGGTACTGAACGCCAAGCAGCACACGAGGGAGGCGCTCATCGTCGCCCAGGCGGGCCAGCTCGGTGCCGTCACGGTCGCCACCAACCTGGCGGGCCGCGGCGTGGACATCCTCCTCGGCGGCAACCCGGAGGGTCTCGCGCGCCAGCAGGTCATCAGCGAGGGTTTCGCGCCCGAGCTACTGGTCGAGGACCACGATCTCGGTGTGTCGGTCGAGCAGCTGCCCGAGGAGTTCCGTGCGGACCGTGACAAGGCACGCGCGCGGTACGCGGAGCTGACAGGGATATTCGCCGACGAGTGCCGCGAGGAGGGCGAGAAGGTCCGCGCGCTCGGTGGCCTCTACGTGCTCGGCACGGAGCGGCACGAGAGCCGGCGCATCGACAACCAGCTCCGCGGGCGCTCGGGCCGCCAGGGGGACCCCGGTGAGAGTCGCTTCTACCTCTCCCTCGACGACGAGCTGATGAGGTTGTTCGCGACCGGTGCGCTCTCGTGGGTGATGGGGCGCGCCCTCCCCGACGACGAGGCGATCGAGGCGAAGATGGTGACCAAGGCCATCGAGAGGGCCCAGACCACGGTCGAGCAGCGCAACGCCGAGATCCGCAAGAACGTCCTCAAGTACGACGAGGTGATGAACGAGCAGCGCAAGGTCATCTACCAGCGCCGCGACCAGATCCTCGAGGGTGCCGACCTGAAGGCGGCCGCAATGGAGTACCTGGCGGACGCGGTCGACTCGCTCATCGAGACGCACTGCGTGTCCGAGGCCACCGACGAGTGGGACGTGCCGGGACTCGTGATGGAGCTGCGCACGTTCTGGCCGGCGGGTGTCACGGAGCAACAGTGTGCGGCGTGCGTCGACACGGACGCCATCTACGACCTCGTCATGGCGGACGCGAGCGCGCATTATGCGCGGCGCGAGGAGGAGCTGGGGAGCGACGTCATGCGCCAGATCGAGCGGCAGGTGATGCTCAGCATCATCGACCAGCGCTGGCGCGAGCACCTCGACGAGATGGACTACCTGCAGGAGGGCATCAACCTGCGTGCCATGGGCCAGAAGGACCCGCTGACCGAGTGGCAGCGCGAGGGCTACGAGATGTTCGGCCAGATGATGACCGGCATAGCCCAGGATTTCGTGCGCTACGTCATGCACGTGCAGGTCGTCAGCGAGGAGCAGGCGGCCGTCAAGGTGCAGAACGTGCAGGAGTCCTCCAGCGACGACGTCGAGACCGACGGCTTCGTCCAGGCGGCCCTCGCCGGCGGGGACGTCGACCCAGACATCATCGCCCAGCTCGAGGGTGCGGTCGGGCAGCCGCGCCGGCCGGTCGTGAAGGATGCGGACGACTGGTCCAACACGCCGCGCAACGCGCCCTGCCCCTGCGGCTCGGGACGCAAGTACAAGCAGTGCCACGGCGCCGCCTGACCAAGGGATCCCCGCATGCGTGACTTCACGAACGACCTCAGGGAGGTGCGCCGCCGGCTGGAGGAGGCCAAGGGCTACCTCCGGATCGACGCGTCGCGCACCCGGCTGGCCGAACTTGAGACAGAGGTGGCGCGGCCGGACCTGTGGGACGACCAGGAGAACGCGAAGAAGGTCAACAGCGAGTACGCGAACGTGAAGTCCGACATCGACGAGTACGACGCGCTCGCCGCCGAGGTCGAGGACCTCGAGGTCCTCCACGAGCTGGCCCGCGAGGAGGGCGACGAGTCGCAGGAGCCGGAGATCGAGGCTGGCATCACGAAGGCGTCGCGGGCGCTCGACACGCTGGAGCTGCGAAGCCTCTTCACGGGCGTGCACGACCAGAGCGACGCGATCGTCCAGATCAACGCGAAGGACGGCGGTGTGGATGCCCAGGACTGGGCAGAGAACCTGCTGCGCATGTACTCGCGCTGGGCGGAGCGGCGCGGCTTCGCGGTGGAGGTCGAGGACGTGAGCCAGGGCACCGAGGCAGGCATCCTCTCCGCCGAGTTCACGATCCGCGGCCGCTATGCCTACGGCCTGATGACGGCGGAGCGCGGCACGCACCGCCTCGTGCGCATCAGCCCGTTCGACAACCAGGGACGCCGCCAGACGAGCTTTGCGACAGTGCAGGTGTGGCCGGACATGGAGGCACCGGACATCGAGGTGAACGAGAGCGACATCCGCATGGAGGTGTTCCGTGCGTCGGGCGCGGGCGGCCAGCACGTGAACAAGACGTCGTCGGCGGTCCGTCTCATCCACGAGCCCACGGGGATCGTGTCGACGAGCCAGGAGGAGCGCAGCCAGCTGCAGAACCGTGAGAAGGCGCTCACGCGGCTGAAGGCCATGCTCGCGGCAAAGATCGAGGAGGAGCACCAGGCCGAGCGCGACCGGATCGCCGGCAAGTCGGCGATGGTCGGATGGGGGAGCCAGATCCGCTCTTATGTGCTGCAGCCGTATCAGATGGTGAAGGACCTGCGCACCGAGGTGGAGTCAGGCAACGTTGCTGCCGTTCTTGACGGTGACCTCGACGAGTTCATGGAGGGATACCTCCGCTGGCGCAGGTCGCAGGCCGAATAGGAGTGCCGGTGCCGACCGGGGTGCCGCCCGTGCCGCTGCTAGGTTCGGAGTCTTCATGATCCGTCTCGAGAACGTCTCCAAGATGTACGGCAACGAGACCCTCGCCGTGCGTGACGCATCCTTCGACGTGGCGAAGGGCGACTTCGTCTTCCTCGTGGGCCCCTCCGGGTCCGGCAAGTCCACCCTGCTGCGGCTCATCAACCGCCAGGAGAGGCCGGAGCGGGGGAGCGTCTGGGTTGCCGGGCGCAACATCAACGAGCTGCCGAACAGCCAGATCCCGTTCCTGCGCCGCACCATGGGGAACGTCTTCCAGGACTACAAGCTGCTGCCGAACAAGACGGTGTTCGAGAACGTCGCGTTCGCGCTCGAGGTGATCGGCAAACCCCGACACCTCATCGCCCAGCAGGTGCCCCAGGTCCTCGAACTCGTCGGCCTGGCGGGCAAGGAGGACAGGTTCCCCGGTCAGCTCTCGGGTGGCGAGCAGCAGCGCGTGTCCATCGCGCGGGCCTTCGTCAACAGGCCGTTCATCCTGCTCGCGGACGAGCCCACCGGGAACCTCGACCCCGCCACCGGCGAGGGAATCATGGCCCTGCTCGACGAGATCAACCGCACGGGCACCACCGTGGTCATGGCCACGCACGACCACCGCGTCGTCAACGCGATGCGCAAGCGCGTCATCCAGCTGGACCGCGGGGTCATCGTGCGGGACCAGGAGAGGGGCGTGTACGAATGATCCAGCGCATCTCCTATGCCCTGCGCGAGACTCTCGCGAACTTCCGCCGCAACGTCACGCTCTCCGTGGCGGCCGTCATCACCTCCGCCGTGTCGCTGCTGCTCGTCGGCACCACGTTCCTCATCCAGCGCGCGTTCGACAACCTGCTCGTGCAGTGGAAGGGCGACGTGGGGATGATTGTCTTCGTGCGCCCCGACGTCCAGCCGGACGCCCTCGCGTTCGTGGAGCAGACGATCAAGTCGCAGCCGAACCTGGTGGACGTGGACAAGGTGGAGTACCTGGACAAGGCCGCCAGCTACGAGGAGGCGAAGCGGGTCTTCGCGGGCGATCCCACCACCCTCAGCCTCCTGACGATTGACACGATCCCCACCCAGTTCAAGGTGGTCCCCTCCACCACGGACCCCGAACTCGTGCGCAGCCTCGCGGCGCAGTTCCGCGGGCTCCCGGGTGTCTCCGGCGTCGCGCTCGCCGAGGACGAGTTCGACGTCATCAGCACGCTGTCGGGGTTCGTTCGCACCGTCACGATCGGGATGTCGCTGGTGCTGCTCGCCGTCGCGGTCATCCTCATCTGGAACACCATCCGCACGGCGATTTTCGCCAGGCGGCGCGAGATCGAGGTGATGAAGCTCGTGGGCGCGACCGACTGGTTCATCCGCGTGCCGTTCATCCTCGAGGGTCTCGTGCAGGGTCTCGTGGGGGCGGTGGTGTCGTGCGGGGGGCTGTGGGCCCTGAACACGGCATGGACGAACGGCGTGGCGGGGTTCAAGGCGGGAACCGGGGTCAGCGCCCTCGTGGTGCCTTCCGGGTACACCAGCGGCGTCATGGTGAGCCTCCTCGTCATCGGCGCGCTCGCGGGCGGCATCGGGTCCGGTGTCGCTTCCAGCAAGTTCCTGGACGTCTGAGCACGTCTCGCAGGGCCCGTCCCGCCGGCAATAGGGTGCGGACGTGAGCTACGAACACATCTCCCTCGACATCGAAGACGGCATCGCCACGATCACACTCGACCGCCCGGACAAGCTGAACGCGTTCACGGGCACGATGATGCACGAGATGATCGCCGCGTTCGACCGCACGGACGCCGACGATGACGTGAAGGCCGTGATCGTCACGGGTGCGGGCAGGGGTTTCTGCGCCGGTGCCGACCTGTCGTCGGGCGGGGACACGTTCTCCCGCGGCGGCAGCGACGTGGTGGACAGGAAAGGCATCCCGAGGGACGGCGGCGGACTGCTGACCCTGCGCATCTTCGACAGCCTGAAGCCCGTGATCGGCGCGATCAACGGTGCCGCCGTGGGCGTGGGCGTCACCATGACGCTCCCCATGGACATCCGCCTCGCGAGCGAGGACGCGAAGTTCGGGTTCGTGTTCGCCAGGCGCGGCATCGTGCCCGAGGCCTGCAGTAGCTACTTCCTGCCGCGCCTGGTGGGAATCCAGCAGGCCACCGAGTGGGTCTTCACCGGCAGGGTCTTCCCGGCCGCCGAGGCGAAGGAGGCCGGTCTCGTGCGCAGCGTGCACGCCCCGGCTGACCTACTCCCCGCTGCGCGCGTGCTCGCCCGGGAGATCGCGGACAACACCGCGCCCGTGTCGGTCGCGCTGTCGCGCAGGATGCTGTGGAGGATGCTCGGCGCCTCGCACCCCATGGACGCGCACCGAGTCGACTCGCGCGGGATCATGGAGAGGGGCCGCAGCGCGGACTCGCGCGAGGGCGTGGTCAGCTTTCTCGAGAAGCGCCCCGCGTCCTACCCGGACAAGGTAAGCGACGGCCTGCCGGACGTTTTCCCGGGATGGGCCGACCCTGAGTTCTCCTGACGTGCCCGGCACGGGCCCGACTCTCCACGACACCGTCGGCCCGGCGTTTTTCGTCGATCTCGTCGACCGTTTCTACGACAGTGTGGAGGGCGACCCTGTTCTCATCTCGCTCTACCCCGACGGCGCGGACACTGCCGCCGCGCGCGAGCGCCTTGCGATGTTCCTCGCCCAGTACTGGGGAGGCCCGCACGAGTACACGGAGAAGCGCGGCCACCCGATGCTGAGGGCTCGCCACAACCAGTGGGTCATCGGCCCGCAGGAGCGGGACAGGTGGCTGCTCCACATGCTGGCTGCCCTCGAGCAGTCCGTGGCCGCTCTCGCCCTTGACCAGGCGGTGAAGGACGACGTGCTGGGGCAGGTCGCGACGTACATGGTGAACGCCGCCGGGCACCTGCGCAACGCGGACTGATCAACGCCCGTTCGGGCCGAGCGCATGGAGGGCGATCGCGGCCGCCGCGCCGACATTGAGACTGTCGGTGCCGGCGTGCATGGGTATGCGCACCCGTGTGGCCGCGGCCGCAAGCAGCCCCGGGGTCAGGCCGCTGCGCTCGCTGCCGAGCAGCAGTGCGACGCGGCCGTTGACGGGCACGTCGGCGCGCGAGATGTCGAGGGCCGCCGCATCCGGGGTGGTCGCACAGGTGTGGTGACCATGCCCCGACAGCAATGCGGCGATGTCGTCAGCCGGGCCCGTGCGGGCGAAGGGCAGCGAGAGCGCCGTTCCCATGCTCACGCGGAGCGCGCGGCGGGCGAGGGGGTCGGCACTGGTCGGATCCAGCAGGACCCCGTCCCACCCCAGGGCGGCGGCGCTGCGCAGGATCGCACCGACGTTCGTGGGGTTGTCGATCGCCTCGAGGACGACAACGAACCGCGCCGTGGCGAGCAGTTGATCAGGGGAGAGCAGTGCAGGCCGTCCGAACAGGCCGGTCGCCGCGAGGGGCACGCCCAGGCCGGTGACCTCCTTGCGCAGCGAGTCGTCGCCGACGTACACGGGGACGGACGCGGGGACACGGGCGGAGAAGTGAGCCGCCTGGCGTTCGTCACAGAGGAGCGCGACACAGGCGGCGCGGGAATCGACGGCACGGGAGACCACGAGGTCGCCCTCGGCGACGAACATCCCCGCCCCAACCTTCTCCTGGCGCTGCGGCCTGCTCGCGAGCTGGCGCTCGCGCCACCTGAACGCGTCGAGGCGCGGGTCGGACGCGTCATCGACCCGGATGATCATGGCGCGGTCAGTACGACCAGGGGTACGGCGACCAGTCCGGCGGGCGCTTCTCCACGAAGGACGCCCGGCCCTCCTCGGCCTCGTCCGTGCCGTAGGCGAGGCGCGTCGCCTCGCCGGCGAAGACCTGCTGGCCCACGAGGCCGTCGTCGATCAGGTTGAAGGAGAACTTGAGCATTCGCTGGGCAGTGGGGCTCTTGCCGTTTATCTCGCGGGCCCACTGCAGCGCGGTCCGCTCCAGGTCGGCGTGCGGCACGACCTCGTTCACGGCTCCCATCGCGTGCATCTGGTCCGCCGTGTACTCGCGTCCGAGGAAGAAGATCTCGCGGGCGAACTTCTGCCCGACCTGACGGGCGAGGTACGCACTGCCGTACCCGCCGTCGAACGAGGCGACGTCGGCATCGGTCTGCTTGAAGCGCGCGTGCTCGCGCGACGCGAGGGTGAGGTCACTGACCACGTGCAGGCTGTGCCCGCCCCCGGCCGCCCAGCCCGGGACGACGCAGATCACGATCTTCGGCATGAATCGGATGAGACGCTGCACCTCCAGGATGTGGAGGCGCCCGGCGCGGCCGCGGTCCATGGACTCGCGGTCCTCGCCCTCGGCGTATTTGTAACCGTCCCTGCCGCGGATGCGCTGGTCGCCTCCGCTGCAGAACGCCCAGCCACCGTCCTTCGGCGACGGACCGTTGCCGGTGAGCAGCACGACCCCGACATCGGTGCTCTGGCGCGCATGGTCGAGGGCGGTGTACAGCTCGTCGACCGTGTGGGGACGGAACGCGTTGCGCACCTCCGGGCGGTCGAACGCGATGCGCACGGTCCCCTGGTCGACCGCGCGGTGGTAGGTGATGTCGGTGAAGGAGAACCCCGGAACCTCGTTCCAGGAGGCGGGGTCGAAGATGGGGGAGATCGTCACGCCCCTCATTGTTCCACCGTCCGGTCATTACTCTTGCAGCGCATGACACCGGACACGCCCTGGGCCGTCTTCCAGGCTGCCGAACCCGCGTTCGCGGACCGCGTGGCAGCGAGGTTCTCGTGCCATCCGCACCACGTGGTCGGCACGCTCGCGCCGGACGGCCGGCCGAGACTGTGGGGGTCGAGCGTCTTCGTGTCCGGGGGTCACCTGTGGTTCGGGGTGATGCCGCGGGCACTGCGCACGGCCGACCTGCGCCGGGATCCGCGCGTCGCGGTCCACTCCGCGCCGCTCGACGAGCAGCTGGCCGGCGGTGACGCAAGGCTCGAGGGAATGGCAACGGTTCTCGGTGCGGAGGAGTCGGCGGGGTGAATGCGCGCGCCCCTGCCGGCGGATGATGACGGCGCCCGCCCCCCGGGCGACGTGGTGCAGGTGGCGGTCACGCGCGTCGTCCTCACTGAGGTCAGTGGCGACATGCTCGTGATGACGGTGTGGGAACCGGGGCGGGGCCTGCGTATCGTTCAGCGGCAATGAAGACGATCGTTGCATTCTCTGGCTCCACGCGCGCCGCCTCCTTCCACACCCGCATCATCCGTGCGCTGCCCGGGCTCGCGCCGGACGGCCTGCAGATCGCCCACTTCGACCTCGCCGAAGTGCCGTTCTACAACCAGGACCTCGAGGGCGACGCCCAGCCGGCGGCCGTCGTCGCCATGCGCGCCGCGGTGACGGAGGCAGACGGCGTCCTGTTCGCCGCGCCCGAGTACAACGGCTCCTACTCGGCGCTCACCAAGAACACGATCGACTGGCTGACCCGCCCGATGGGCGGCGGAGCGCTGCGCGGCAAGAGGGTGATGGTCGTGAGCGTCACGCCGGGCCCTGGCGGCGGCCAGCGCATCTCGAAGACTCTCTCTGAGGTCCTCCCGTTCTTCGACAACGAGGTCGTCTCGGTCGTCAACGCAGCGACAGTGCACGAAAAGATGGCCGCCGACCCGGATTCGGTCTCGGACGCGGATCTCGCCGCGGCGCTGCGCGCCGGTCTCGCGTCCTTCTGACGCAGGGGCGTTCAGCCCCGGCTGGTCTCAGTGTGTCGATGTTCCTGCGCGTCGACGGTTCACCAGGTGTCGACCATCGGGCGCTTCTTGCCCTCCCGGTCGCGCCAGGTCCTCGGCGTGCCGATGACGGCGAGGATGCGGCCTCTCGTGTCGGCCGGGTCGATCACGTCGTCGATCTCCACGTGGCTCGCCATGTTGAGCGCGCTGCCGTTCTCGTACGCGCGGGCGATGAGGAAGGCCTCCAGTTCCGCCCGCTTCGCCGGGTCTATCTCGGCCTCCAGTTCCTTCCGGTAGCCGAGGCGCACGGCTCCCTCCAGGCCCATCCCGCCGAACTCGCCCGTGGGCCACGACACCGTCATCGCGTTGCCGTGGAAACTGCCGCCGGCCATTGCCTGCGCGCCCAGGCCGTAGCCCTTCCTGAGCACCACGGTCACCCACGGCACGGTGATGCTCGCGGCCGTCACGAACATGCGGCCGAAGTGGCGGACCTGGGCGGAGTGCTCGGCGTCGGGCCCGACCATGAATCCCGGCGTGTCACAGAGGCTGACCACCGGCAGGTCGAACGCGTCGCAGAGCTGGACGAATCGTGACGCCTTGTCGGCGGCATCGGAGTCGATGGCACCCCCGAGGTGGGCGGGGTTGTTGGCGATCACGCCGACCGGGCGGCCCTCGATGCGCACGAGGGCGGTGAGGATGCCCACGCCGAAAGTCGGCCGCAGCTCGAGGAGCGTCCCCTTGTCGGCGAGCAGCTCGAGGGCGCGCCGCACGTCGTAGACACGGGTGCGCTGCTCCGGCACGACCTCGCGCATGAGCGCATCGTCATGGCGCTCCCATGCGGCGACCGGTCCCTGGAAGTACGAGAGGTACTGCTTTGCGACGGCCACCGCCTCCGCCTCGTCCTTCACCCTGATGTCGACGACGCCGTTCGCGGTCTGCACGTCGATCGGCCCGATGTCGGTGGGTCTCACCACGCCCAGGCCGCCGCCCTCGATCATCGCGGGCCCGGCCATGCCGGTGTAGCTGTCCTCCGTGGCGATGATGACGTCGCAGCACCCGAGCAGCGCGGCATTGCCGGCGAAGCAGTAGCCGTTGGTGATGCCCACGAGCGGCACGAGGCCGGAGAGCCGGGCGAAGTACGCGAATGCCAGGCAGTCGAGCCCCGCGACGCCCGATGCGTCGGTGTCGCCGGGTCTCCCTCCGCCGCCCTCGGCGAACAGAACGAAGGGGAGGCGGAGCTGCCGGGCCACGTCGAAGAGACGGTCCTTCTTGGTGTGGTTCTTCTGGCCCTGCGTGCCCGCGAGGACCATGTAGTCGTAGCTCGCGACCGCCACACGCGAGGCATCGCCGGGGAAGTGGCCGGCGTTCACGGTGGCAATGCCTCCGACGAGGCCGTCCGCAGGAGTGTTGCGGATCAGGTCGTCCAGTTCCCGGCGGCGACGCTGCGCGGCGATGGCGAACGACCCATACTCCACGAACGACCCGTCGTCCACCAGGTCGGCGATGTTCGCGCGGGCGGTGCGGTGGCCCCGTGCCGTCCGTCGCGCCACGGCCTCGGGCCTGGCCTCGTCGGTGGTGAGGAAGCGCCTCTCGCGGTAGCGGGCCAGGTCTGCGCGCTCGCCACTCGTGACGGGCGAGTCGTCTGTGCCGGCGGCGGCCGTGGCAACGGCGCCGGGGGTGACGCGGATGAGGACCTGCCCGGACGAGACCGTGTCGCCCTCGGCGACCAGGACCTCTTCGACCGTGCCGTCGTGCCCCGACTCCACCGGGTGCTCCATCTTCATGGACTCGATGATCACGATCTCCTGGCCGGCGCGCACCTGGTCACCCGGCCGCACCGTGACACGGAAGACGGTTCCGATGAGGGGCGAGGTCACGTTGTGCGTCGTCATGGGGAGATTCTGCCAGCCGGCTGCCCCGCAGGAATCAGCCGCGCCGCGTGCCGCACAGGCAAGACTTCCCGTGTGCTCGCCGTCGCGTCGTTCTTCCTCGCAGGGACGGTGCTCGGCCTGGTCGTCCCCCGGTCGCGCGGACTCGCGGGCCCGGCGGGACGGTGGGTCATTGCCGTCGCACTGCCGGCCCTGATCCTGGTCCGGCTCCCCGAACTCGATCTCGGTCGCGGTGCTGCCGTGCCGGTGGTGTCAGCGTGGGCGACCATCGCAGTCGGTGCCGCGGTGGTGTGGGCAGTGTCGCGCCGCGCGGGATGGCCGAGGGAGGTGACCGGAGCACTGCTCATGGTCGTGCCGCTCGGCAACACGGCCTTCCTCGGGCTCCCCGTGGTGGAGGCAGTGCTCGGCAGGGACCACCTGCCCGCGGCGCTGGCATTCGACCAGGTCGGCACCTTCCTCGCGCTCGCCACGTACGGCACATGGGTCTCCGGCAGGCTCGGATCCGGTGGCGGTGATGCCCGCGCGATGCTGCGTCGTCTCGTGTCGTTCCCTCCGTTCCTCGCGTTGGTCGGGAGCCTGGTGTTCCGCGTCGTCGACATGCCGGGTGCGGTGCACGACGTGCTCGTTCCCCTCGGGCGCACCGTCGCGCCGGTCGCGATGGTGTCGCTCGGCCTGCGGTTCGTCCCGCGCCTGCGCATTGCCCGGCCGTCCACCCTGGTGCTCGGCATCGCCGTGAAGATGGTTCTCATGCCTGCGCTCGTGGCCGCCGCGGCAGTCGTGCTCGGTGACCCTGCTGACACCGCATGGGCCGCGAGCATCGTGGAAGCGTCGATGCCGCCGATGGTGACAGCCGGCGTGATCGGGGTCGCGGCGGGGTTCGACGAGGACCTCACCACGAACCTGGTCGCGGCTGGCACCGTCCTTGCTCTCGTCTTCTACACCGTCGTCTCGCTCGTGGGGTGACCCACGGGGCATCATGTGGGGGAGGGGGCCCCATGATCTCGTTCGTCAACCAGCTGCGCCGGCTCGCCGCCGAGCGCCCCGATGCCGTGGCCGTCAGCTGCCAGGGTGAGTCGATCACGCGTGCTGACCTTCTCGAACGTGGTGGGGACCTCGCCGTCCACCTGCAGGGTCTCGGTGTGGGGACCGGGGATCTCGTCACGGTGGCACTCCCGAACAGCATCGACTGGTTCGTGTCGTACGTGGCGATCTGGCTGCTCGGGGGCACACCCCAGCCCGTGTCGTCACGCCTGCCGCAGCGCGAACTGGAGGCCCTCATCGAGCTCGCGGACCCGCCGGTCGTCATCGGTGCACCTGAGGGAGCCGTGCAGGGCCGGCACACGATCCCGGCTGGTTTCCGTGCGCCGCGCGCTGATGCGTCCACGCTTCCCGACGTCATCTCGCCCGCCTGGAAGGCTCCGACATCGGGGGGCAGCACAGGGCGGCCGAAGCTGATCGTGTCGGGTGATCCCGCCGTGATGGACGAGACCGCGCCGCCGCCGCTCATGATGGACCCGGGCGGGTGTCTCGTGATGCCCGGCCCGCTGTACCACAACGGGCCCGCAGTGTGGAGCTGGCAGGCACTCCTCAACGGGCTGAGCGTCGCGTTGATGCCGCGTTTCGACGCCGAGGGAACCCTCGCCGAGATCGAGCAGCACCGTGGGAGCGTGCTTTACATGGTCCCCACGATGATGAAGCGGATCTGGCGCCTCCCCGATGACGTGCGCCTGCGCCACGACCTGTCCTCGCTGCGCGTGGTGTGGCACCTCGCCGAGCCGTGCCCCGAGTGGCTGAAGCAGTGTTGGATCGACTGGCTCGGCCCCGAGCGCATCATGGAGCTGTACGCCGGCACCGAGGCCCAGACCGCGACCGTCATCACAGGTGCGGAGTGGCTCGCCCACCGGGGCTCGGTCGGTCGCGCGCAGCCGGGGACCGTCATGATCACCGACGACGACGGCAACGAGGTGCCGACCGGCGAGATGGGCGAGGTGTGGATGCGCTCGCTGCGCGGCACGCCCACGTACCGCTACGTCGGCGCCACGGCGCGCACGCGCGAGGGCGGCTGGGAGTCACTCGGCGACATGGGGAGGCTCGATGCGGACGGCTACCTGTACCTGGGGGACAGGGCGAGCGACATGATCCTCTCCGGCGGGGCGAACATCTACCCCGCAGAGGTGGAGGCGGCGATCCAGGAGCACCCCGCCGTGCAGAGCTGCGCGGTGATCGGCCTGCCCGACGAGGACAAGGGCGCGGTGATCCACGCGATCATTGAGGCGACTGTCGCCCAGGTGGGGGAGGACGAACTCCGCTCGTTCCTCGTCGAGCGCCTGGTGACGTACAAGATCCCGCGCACCTTTGAGTACGTCGACTTCCCGTTGCGCGGCGACGACGGGAAGGTGCGCCGCTCTGCGCTGCGTGCCGAGAGGATGAAGGAGTGACCATGGCTGCGTTCGGGACCGAGATCACCATGACCGGGCCGCTGCGCGCGCCGCGCCAGATGCTCGCCGACCAGGAGTACGACGGCCACGCGAGCGTCCACGACGACGCCACGGCGGAGAAGCTGGGCCTGGCGGGCGCCCCGATCGAGGGCCCCACGCACTTCAGCCAGTTCGACCCGATGGGCGCCGCACTCTGGGGCCGGGAGTGGTTCGAGCGCGGCTGCATCAGTGCGCACTTCGAGACGATGGTCATCGAGGGCGAGCAGGTGCAGGCAACGGTGCGCACCACCGGCGGCACCTCCGCCCGGATCTCGGCGGCCAAGGCGGACGGGACGCCGGTGCTCTCCGGCACGATGTCCGTGGGCGGCGCCGACTCCACGGAGCTCGGGGACAGGCTCGCCGCCCTGAAGCCGGCCGGCGACCTCTTCATCATCGACCAGCTCTCGCCGGGCGAGACGTCGCATCCTGCCCGCGGGACCATGACCTTCTCCGGGCGCAACGGGAGCCTCTATCCCTTCTCGCTCGAGGAGAAACTTGCGTCCATCACGGAGGACTCGCCGTGGTACTCGCCGGCGTCAGCGTCAGCGTCGCCGTGGGGCAGGGCCATCGTCCCGTTCGAGATGGTCAGCGTCCTCGCGGCGAACTGTCCACCGGCCGGGACGGTCCGTGGGCCGGCGGTCGGGCTGTTCATGGACCTCGAGATACGCATGCACGACGGCCCGGTCTTCGTGGGCCAGGAGTACGAACTGCGCCGCGAGGTCGTGGCACTCGGCCAGACCCGCCGCGTCGAGTTCTATTACACCCGCACGATCATCTCGGACCCGGCAGACGGCCGCACCGTCGCCTCCGTCCTGCTGAACCAGGGAGTCTTCAAGGCGTCGTACGCGGGGTACCCCCCAGACCGCCTCTAGCACTCACCCCACGGCAGCAACCAGGCGGCGCGCGTTGCGGCCCGTGATCGCGTCGCGTGCGCCGGCCGGCAGGCCGAACGAATCCAGCCAGGCGAGATGGTCCGTCACGCTGATCGCGGTGTTCGGGGCGTCGCTGCCGAACAGGATGCGGTCATGGTGGGCGGCGAGCACCGCCGCGCTGATGTCGGGCGGGGCCGTGACCACCGGCGTGAGGTCCGCGTGGAAGTTCGGGTGCTCGGCGAAGAATCGCCCGGCGGCCGGGGCGCTGTGGTGGCCGCAGTGCGCGAGCACGAACGGGAGGCCCGGGTGACGGGCGCACACGGTGCCGACCGCATCCAGTTCGTGCTCCTCGGTCAGGCCGTCGGCGCTGTGCCCGAGGTGGACGATGACGGGCATCGATGCCTCCGCGGCGACTGACAGCGCAGGGGTGAGCCGCGGGTCGTCGATGCGGAAGTCACCCACCGAGCAGTGCAGCTTCAGGACCTTCAGCCCGTGGACGGAGAGAGCCCTGGTGACCACCCCGGCCGGGTCGTCATCGTCGGGGTGCACGGTGGCCCCGCCGGTCACGGAGAAGTCATCCACGGTGTGCTCCCGCGCGATGGCCGACGACGCGAGGTTGAGGCCCTCGGCGACGTCGGTGCGGTGCGCGTACGGGAACGACCAGATCCCGGTGACGCCCTCTGACCGCAGGATCGCGACTGTCTCGGCATGCCCGGCGGGGTAGGCCAGGCGGAACCGGCCGGCGTGCTCCCCGGCCTCGAAGATCGCCCGCACTTTCTCCCCGATGCGCCCCGGCAGCAGGTGCACGTGAGAGTCGATGACCCCCGCACCGGGGCCCTGCCCTTCTCCCATGGCACCAAGGTAGTCGCGCCCCGCTCGGCCCGGCTTGGCCTCACTTCGTGCACCCCGGTGCCCGGGTGGTTCCCGGGGCCGCGGGCCGGCGTTAGTGTCAGGCCAACAAGTGCTGAGGGGGTCGGCATGTTCGCAAGGAAGATCTTCTCGGCGGCGGCGGCACTGCTCGCGGGGTCAACGGTCACTGTGGGACTGGTGGCGCCGGCGGGCGCATCTGCGGCCGCCGGTGACGGATTGCGCGTCATCAATTCCACGCCGGGTGTGGTCGGGTCGTGCACGGGCACCGACGCGGCGACTGCGGACTGGACGTGGACAAAGCCCAGTCTCGAGTACTCCACGGACGGCGGCACCTCGTACGCCACGGCCGCCGGGTCTGCGTGGGGATTGATCGTGTGCCGCGCGACGACGCCCGTGCCCCAGTACCAGTTCATCGTCGGCCCCTCCACGGGGAGCATCAAGGACATGGGCCAGGCCGGGCTGGCGGCGGGGCTCCAGTTCCGCGTCACGATCCCGGCGAAGAACGGCGACAGCATCACCTACGCGGTCGGGTACTCGTCGATGGTGAGCTTCGTGGACCAGGGCTCCACGGCCGTGATCGTGTCGAAGCCCGCGGGCCTGTCGAAGATCAACTTCGACACGTTCGACAACTTCAAGACGAGACACCCGGAGTGCGCCACGTACACGATGCAGGACTGGCAGAAGTGCTCCATCACGAAGTCGGACGAGGACCTGACCGCCACCATCATCCAGCACGTCGGGTACTCCGCGACCACGCTGAACTCGATGGAGCAGGACATGAAGGGCCTGTGGATCGGGGCGAACGTGAACAGCTTCCGGATCGGGATGTCCTGCACCGGGCGCACGAGCAGCCAGGGGGTGCGCACGGCCGAGGACATCACTGTCGGCGGCAAGACCTACACGCGGCTGCCCAACGGGAACTTCCGCGGGACGGACGGCAAGGAGTACACCCAGAGCGACCTCGCCGCTCTGATGGGATCTTCCGGGGGCTCCTCGGGCGGTTCATCCGGCGGCTCGTCGGACCCGTCGCTGACGGTCAGCATGGAGGGGACCCCTCACTTCAAGGCCGACGGTGCGACTCTCAACCGGGGCTCGATGAAGGCGTTCATCCCGGCGAGCATCGCCAAGAAGTGCTTCGGCAAGTCGGACGGGTCCAGCGTGCTCTCGGCCATCGCGACGGCGCTGACCGTCAGCCGCCAGGAGGCGAAAGAGGGCACGACCACCCCGCAGTTCACGGTGGAGGCCGTGACGTCCCCGGTGGAGGGGCTACTCGTCACCGTCGCCGACATGACCTTCTCGAACCCCGAGTACACCATCAAGAGCTCGCTCTCGGCTTACGTCGCGTCCAACACCGCAACCACCCAGACCGGCACCTCCACCACGACCGGAAAGAGCAGCTACACACTGGCCAAAGCCGGGACCAAGGCGACCAT